>WJXE01000100.1 GCA_009665115.1 Nitrosopumilales archaeon | reverse complement strand
CTTGTGTGGTGTTTTTGTATCTATTATACATAATGGTTATTTCTCTAATTATCGAAGTCAGATACTAAATATTGGTAGTCATGCTTCAAAAGGCAGTTATTACTATCTGCGTATCCAGAACCACTAGTTCGATCTTATCCGATCGATATTGTTATCACGCAACACTATTATCATGAAGGATCAGAATTAGATATAATCTTGGGTGTCGTAAGGACTGCCGGCAGTATTTTCATTGGAACAGCGGTGTTATTAATGATAATCGTCATTATCTTCTTTTTCTTAAAGTTGATCACACCCATACTATTGATCCTTACTGGCTTAATTCTCATAGTCATTATAATCTGCATCGGATTATGGTTGTTGGGAAAGTTTCGATGATTCAGCTAATTCTATCACACCCTAGAATCTACAGTTACACCAAACGGCCGGTTGCAATTTCACGTAATCTCCCGTCTTATCATCTTCCTAAATCCTTAGCCAGATTTCAGCAAAAACCTAGGTCTTTACGTTACGGTGGTATTTCTGCCCAAAATTATCCGGATATGAATTAATGACATTATCGACTAACAGGAAGCTTGAATGCAATCTCTGACACTAAAGTGACGGCCACAAATCATGATGTCGATGCAGGAAGTAAGCAGAAGTCAGAATGCGTAGCAGATGTCGTAAAATTAATGTCTGATGACAAATCACTGTTTATCTTTAACACCATCTTTCTTGCGAATGGAGAAAACAGCGAGACTCTCAGGACTCAATTGAAACTTACTAAAAAACAGTACTATTCAAGAATATCTCGTCTCATCAAAGCTGGTTTAGTGAAAAGGCAAAAAGGCAGATATTTTGTTACCGCATTTGGTAAGGTGGTTTATAATGCTCAAAAATTAGTTGGAACAGCTGTCAAGAACTATTGGAAACTTCGAGCAATCGATACCCTCGGAGTAGCAAATAATAATACTACGTCTAAGGAAGAACGTAGCAAGATAATAGATTTAATGATAGGCAATCTACAAATCAGAGAAATTTTGCTTCAACAACCTGATTTCTTGTGATTGAGCCAATCACTTAAGTAGCGAAGAGGTAAAAGAAGTGATACTATTACTTGCTCCAACGGTTCGTTCGGTACAGGCCTCGGCCTTGATAATGGACCTTCAGCTATCTGCTTCTCATATAGCCCACACGCTCCATAATTGCTTGCGTCCGACAAAGATTTATTTTCGCTTGCTCCTCCATCGCTCTCCGAGCGCATCCACTGTCTAAGGCTCGCGTGTGCCAGCCAAATGTTGTGCGCTATAACTTTCTATAATTTCTCGAGCATACTTTTCTTTTTGCTATCGGCATAAAATTATTCTGATCGCAAAGCCATTATCGTTTTACACGTTTTTATTATTTAAAACTAAAAGAGACCGGCTTAGGCAAAGAGAGATTCTGAATACGTCCCAATCGATAAAATATATCTGGGTTCCTGAAAGTATATTTCTCATTAATAGACAAAGCAAACTTAGAACTATAATCCTTTTAGTGAATAGATCCGAGTTCGACTATATCTACAATTTCTTCTCTATTGTTAGCAGTTGTTGTGATGCATCTCAAATATAGCATGGTGGAAAATAATCTCTGAGAAATGAACCACAAGAATATCACTTTAGCAATTGCAGCGATCGTAGCTGGGGAGCAGTGACTGCAGTAGCATTCGCTGTGCCACAACAGGCTTTCGCATACCAACACCATAACCACAACAACAGCGATAGCATAAAAGTTAGTCAAGACATAACCCTAGCAAAAGTTTGTAGTAACTCGGCTTGCATAAACAGTGTCAGTAATAGTGCTGACATACACCGCTAATATAACATAAAAAGACGCAATTCAAGAAAGGTAACACACATATTTTCTAATATTTTTTTTGAGCTATTCGAACTCGCCTCCTTTCAGTAGGACAATGACATGGCCGGAAAGAACGTCCATTTTTGGTTCAATTGGAACCGGCTTACGAGGTTGAGAAATTTAAAACTAGTGTACCTTTTACAGACCTGTTTGTACAGAGAAATAATTACGATTGATAAAACAACTACATAGTATCATCTGATAGAAATCGACATAAGTTAGGTCTCTCGTAAATACTTGATTCTAATTTAATGACCAAGAAATAAAATATGAAATACCGAAGTAGAAGCGAAATAGTTCGATCGATTTTAGAAGCGGCGAATGCGGGCCAAGGAGCAAGTAGGACCAGATTAATGTACAAATCATATCTGGCTTATAACCAGCTGAAAGAATACTTGGGAACTTTGCAGGAAAATGGCCTGATAGATTACGAAGTAGGAATGCGGTGTTACAGAATAACTGAAAAAGGCATACGATTATTGGAGTTGCAAAATAAAATGGAAGAAATCGCTCCTATTAACTATGTCAATAAAAATAGTTGAAGGACCACACAAGTAGCAACTCGGCCCGCTTTATTTTTCACTGACACTTCGAAGATCCATGTTGTTGTTCAATATTGAATAAGAAATGATTGTCAGATAGGATGTATCTATCCACTAAAAGTATCAAGCGCGATTATATTTTTCTTTATGAATATTTTTGTGCTTCGACATGTCAACAAATTCGCCTATATCCTTAGTAGTTGTCATGAAGTAACTGTAAAGCATCCCATGACTAGCGTATGACAGATGAACCACAAACAACATAACTTTAGCAATTGCAGCCAGTCAGCACAGCTCTATGTTCATGGTCCTTATCTTCTCTAAGACTGTCTGATCAAGTAGTAAGTAAAAGCATGAGTATTATCCTGTCTCACCGGAAGACAAAAAGTTTTTAATGTCAAAAAACGGTGTAAAGATGATGATATTTTGAGTAAAGATAATAATGAAGATCTTAAAAATATATCCCCTCAGAATGTCATACGGCTAATCGATGGCTTTATCGAACAAATGCGTCAAACAAGAAAAACCCTGGCTCTATCTCTTTCTTTATCCATCTCTTCTATAGTTGTGGCTCCTGTTGCTATAGGACTTTCGATCTTCATGTTGCAACACCCATCCTTCTTTGCTATTCTTGAAAGAGAAAATGAATTTGGACTTGTTCTTATTGTTTTTCTAATTGGAGTTATTATACTGTCTTCAGTATGTTTGGTGGTGGGAATTAAACAGTACCGCTCAATTAATTCTTGGAATAAAAAGTATAGCGTCTATTCCAAGAAAAAGGAAGAACTAGACAGAAATATTGCAACCGAGTATGACTTAGATCAAGATTAGCAGAAATGCCAAATTGTCTGCCGGTATGGTGTCTGAACGAGGAAACATTATCTCATAAGGCTCCAAAATATGCCTTGAAAATTCTATTCCTTTTTGAGTTGGTTTATATGCTGTAACTGTTCTTTTTCCGACTTCTATTTGATCTTTGCTTATCAATCCCTTTGTCTCTAATCTGCCGAGAATTGGTGAATGTTTTTTAAAATTCAATCCACAGCAACTTATTAAAGCAGTCTGATTCAATTCACCATATTCAACCAGTTTGAGGATTATATCTTTGACGATGTAGATCCTCTCTCGATATGAGCGCTGCGTGGTCATTATTAGATTATTACTAGTTGACGATGGCTAAAACTAAAATATAATCTCTCTTGCTGTAATAGTGTTAAGTAGCGGTGACGTGTGATGTCGATAAGCATTGGTGCTCTGTTATTATTTACTGTTACTGGTGCTTTCTTAATTGCTACGATTGCTACACCCATATTCCCAAATTTTGCTTATGCACATTTAACTGGTGATAGAACCCAGCAATGGATAAACCCACAAGATAACGTGAAAATCCAGTTTACCTACGAACCAGAAAAACCTCTAATTGGCAGTCCTACTGAACTAAAATTCAGCGTACAGAATTTACAAACTGGTCAACATTTGAAAGCTCTGTTTGCAAAGGTTACAATAATAAATGGACAGCGTGTTTTCAAATTTAATAACCTAACAGTTTCAGATGGTGATTTCTCTGTAAATTCCACTTTCCCGAATGAGGGTACATATCAAGTGATTCTTAGGATCAATTCAAAGGACTATGCAATCGCATTGGCATCATTCAAGGTCTTTGTTCCTTTTCAACCACTTGGTACCATCAATTTGAACTATACGATTCCATTGCTTCTTCCTGCAGCATTAGCAGGAATAATTGGTGTTATAGTGATGGCAACTTTTTTAATAATAGTGAAAAGAGAGTATAAAAAAAGACGCAGTTCAGAAGAGTAATAATCTAGTCTTTTGAAGTATCAGCGGAAAACAACAATACAAAGAAGGACATGAAAATGAAAAAAAATTAAAAAGTTAAGAGTGTTTCTTGAATCAACTAAACTTATTAGGGCGTTTGATTGTTCGCGTATGAACCTCGCAAACCAAATCATCTACGGAGTCTTGGTGGGTGAAGACGTTATAACACCCAGAGAATTTCCTAGCTGTTCTGCGAACCATATATTTCCCTGCGAATCTGAGGTCAAAAATTGAACATAGGGATATGGCTTCGGTATTACTACTTCCCTGCTTGAGCCAGTTTTGGGGTCTATTACTGCAATCTTATTTGTAGTATGTTCAGCTACCCATAGATAACCACTCATATCCATTGCCATTCCGAATGGCAAGGCTTTGGGGTTAAATACAGGGTATGTCTTAAAGGTTTTAGAAATTATATTAAAAATAGAAACTGTATGATTATCATGCTCAGAAATATAGATATCATCGCTTGCAGACGGCCCGATAAATAACTCAGTAGGAGTATAGTGCGTATTGTTATTGTGATTGCTATTATTAACGGCTAACACAGGGTATTCATTAATTTTGTAGTTCTTTATAGGATCTATACTCGCTAATTTCCCTATCCCTTCTGCTACCCAGATCATTCCTGATGATTTATCTACTGCAATACCTATCGGCATTGCATTAGTTGTCGGTAGGTTCAATACCGTAAAATTCTTTTCTCGTGTATTAAATCTCAGTAATTCATTAGTATTCGGCGAAGTCAGCCAAACGTTATTTTTTAGATCGATGGCGATACGAGATATAGTACCATTGGTTGGAATGTTGTATAATTTGGTAGTGTTAGCAGATGGGTCATAATGTCCAAGACGTTTCAGCAATGGATCTACATACCAAATATGAGTATTATTATGATCGAAAGCCATGACAGTCACAATACTAGTACCATTAAGTTTATGTTCCATGAATTTGCCTGACTTTAAATTAAATGCTAAAATCCTACTACTATCTATTGCAGTATCTCCTACCCATATTGCGTTTCGGTTCTTATCATAAAGAGGATATAGAGGTATACTGTCATTGTTGCCAGGTATAGTGAATTCTTGAACGTGAAATATTAGCTGGCTTAGTTTAGGGCTTTCAGATAAAGCAAACGCTGAAGTAGGACTGAGCGAGTTAGCCTCATTTTTTGTACTTACGAAAGAATGGAACAAGTAATTTTTCACACCATAAAGCGGAATGGAGCTTAGAGATAGAATCAAGCCTACACCTACAATGATAATAATAGTAATAATAACAAGGGGAAACGAAAGAGCATTAAAAACGCTAGTCATTGGTACAATGCAAAGCAATATTCCTATGATATTTGACTCTTTCTGCTTTTCGAGGAGGCATTTTGACCCTTCAATCTTATGGTCATTTGGATGCCTTCGTAATTTAGGGCAGAGATCTAAATTGCACGATTTTACGACATTCCGGTGCACATATTCGGCATACGTTAGCACACCTGATTTGTATCATGAGAAGAAGGAAGAAGTCCCTTTACCATATTACCGCATGAAGTTCCATCGTCAAATAGCTAAAGCTGCATTCACGAACGTGTGAATACTATCCTGGATTTGAATTCAAGACACTCGGTGCATTTTTACGCAATCACAAATTAAATAAATTCTCTTGAATATCTACAGCAAGTATAGGAGAAGGATCCAAATATCGTGATACGGCCATGTAGATAGTAGCGTAGTCCAAGATATAGATCGAAGATATAATCGCATTAATCAAACTATTCCCGTCTGCAATCAGCTCAAACAGAGGCTGAGTATAAGATGCACCAAGGGGTGGGTTTGACCAATGTGACGCCCAATTTGACGGGTGTTTTGCCCAATATGACCAATAACAATTTACGTTGCGTTGGTCAATCAATTGTAAGCGAAATGAAACCTGAAATTTAGCAGACTATGAAGAATACCTTCATACTTTACATGCAAGGAGTGTCCAGAAATGAGATAGCGTCCAGGACTAGAATAAATAAGCCAAGGTGCTGTCTCGAGCATATGCCCCAGGAGCGAAGTACGCGATATGCAGGAAAAGGCCTACATAAAAGCTCGAGAGAGGACTACCTCCTAATGGTTTTCATGTATTGAACTAGTATAGAATAGATAAATCCAAATAACTGACTAAGCAGTGAGTATTAGGGAGGCGTTAAGAGTTTAAAATATTAAATCCAAAGTCATCTCTGGATTACGATTTTGATCATATTCACTATTGCGATAAATGTGAACATTGGTTTGTGTGTAATCAGTCAAAGGTTAATTGCAAACTGTCTTCATCGGTTACCAGCCACGAAAACCATGTTGCATCTATTAATCAGACAAAAGCGTTACCCAAGCTCAAGCCCAAGTGATTGACGATTGCCTGAATAGTCTTGCCTGAGTAAGATATGCTTTATCCACATTCATGCACCAACTACATCAAAGTTTATTTAATAACAGACATAATGTTATTTCAAGGTAATTTATTATACCCACATTAAAGCTTGATTTATCACAAACACAATATGAC
>WJXE01000099.1 GCA_009665115.1 Nitrosopumilales archaeon | reverse complement strand
GGAACGATGCAAGTGACGAGTCTTCCCCAAAATTACACCTTCGAGTCTTAGAAGCTAAACACCGTGATTTAGGAAAACGCAGGGCGCGTATTGATTCGAATTCGATGCGCAGAATGGGCATTGAACCCGGTGAAGTCATAGAATTAGCAGGCAAACGTAAGACCGCTGTGACGGCTTGGCCCAGCGATCAGGAGGAGAGCGAGAGTGATATTATCAGGATCGACGGTCAGACGAGAAAGAATGCAGGAGTGGCTTTGAATGATCTATTGTCAGTACACAAGGCAAAATCAAAATCTGCAAAAGCGGTAGGTCTGATGCCTCTCGGGAGCAGTACTGTTTCTTTTGATAGGGAATTCTGTGAATTTGTAAAGAATAGACTCAGAGGCTTCCCCGTAACTGAGGGAGACGAGATATCTGTAGTAATTCTGGGGAATCCTATGGATTTTCGTATAGATAAGATAACACCGAGATCTATTGTCAAGATTGAAAGATCCACGAAGCTGAATATACTGGCTGAGAGTTCTCTTGATAAGAAGCCGCGAGTGACTTATGAAGAGGTTGGCGGTCTAACAGAACAAATCAAGCGTCTCCGAGAAATTGTCGAACTGCCTTTGCGACAACCGGAGATATTTGCAAGACTAGGTATTGAACCTCATAACGGAATACTGATGTACGGTTCTCCTGGCTGTGGGAAAACTCTGATTGCTAAGGCACTGGCTTCGGAATCCGAAGCGAATTTCTTTATTATCAATGGCCCCGAAATTGTAAACAAGTATTATGGTGAAACGGAAGCGAGGCTACGAGACATTTTTAAAGAAGCAAAAGATGCGTCACCAAGCATTGTTTTTATCGATGAAATCGACGCCATCGCCCCAAAGAGAGAGGAGGCATTTGGCGACGTCGAGAAAAGAGTAGTGGCACAATTGCTTTCCTTAATGGATGGTATGTCTGAACGTGGTAATGTAATAGTATTAGGTGCTACAAATAGACCCGAAAGTATAGATCCTGCGTTGAGGCGTCCAGGTAGATTTGATAGAGAGATCGAAGTAGGAGTACCCAATGTGGTAGGCAGACTAGAAATACTTCAAATTCACACAAGAGGAATGCCGCTTTCCCAAGATATCGACCTTCCGGCTTTGGCAAAGGAGCTTCATGGGTATACTGGTGCAGATATAAAGGCCCTCTGTAGAGAAGCTGCCATGAAAGCGTTGAGGCGCTACTTACCGGAGATAGACTTAGAAGAAGAGAAAGTCTCGCCAAGCGCGTTGGAGATAATGGATATCAGGAATAAAGATTTCAGAGACGGAATGAAAGAGATCATTCCAACAGCAATGAGAGAATTTTACGTAGAGGCTGCAGCAGTCAGGTGGGAGGACGTAGGCGGACTATATGACGCCAAACGTACCCTATATTATAACCTCATTGCTGCCATTAAAGAACCGGAAAAGTTCATCAAGATGGGCGTCAAACCTCCTAGGGGAGCCTTATTATTTGGCGCTCCTGGCTGCGGTAAGAGCTTAATTGCAAGGGCCTTGGCAACCGAGAGCAGCGCGAACATAATAATGGTGAGGGGTCCTGAAGTATTGTCTAAGTGGGTTGGAGAATCAGAAAAAGCAGTCCGTGAAATATTTAGGAAAGCAAAAGCTTCCTCGCCTTGTGTAGTAGTTTTTGATGAGCTGGATTCGCTCGCTAGACCCCGAGGTGGGGATGATTTATCAGGTAATGAGAGGGTATTGTCCCAGCTTCTGACAGAGATGGACGATTCAGGGAGTGCAGGCGTTATAGTAATCGGAATTACAAATAGGCCCGATCTAATAGACACGTCACTTCTGAGACCTGGAAGATTAGACCTGATATTGTTCATTGGAGCACCGGATGAGAAGGCACGACTCGAAATAATGAAAATTTTGACTGCTTCAATGCCACTTGCAAATGATGTTAGCATGGAGAATATATCTCAATCTACAAAAGGCTTCAGCGGTGCTGATCTCGGTGCCCTCTGCAGAGAAGCAGCGGTGAATGCAATGAGAAGCAAATCAGATATCATCACTAACACTGACTTTGGGAGCGCTTTGCATCTGGTAAAGCCGTCGATAACTAAAGATGTTGAAGACTGGTATGAGTCAATGAAGAAGAGCATTACGTATTCGATGCCCAAACAAATAGACAAAGCGTTCTACGGATAGGGATTATTATAAAGCACATTAGATCCCAATTTAATTGCCCGGTAGCCCCATAACATGAACAGTTCATACAGTTTGGATATACATTGATATACTGCTAACTCTCCCAAATTCAGAGGCGGCATTATGAATTACCCTTTGCGTAATCTAATTTACGAGAAAATAAAACATGCTGGTAACATGACTGATTCCGAATTAATGAATGCTTTGACCAAGGATGGAGTACCCATAACTGAAGCCGAGTTAGACAAGACGTTGCTTGACCTAGAAATATATGGTCTGGACTAGGATTTTTTGTCAGTTTATAATGATAAATTAGCATCAGCGAACCCGAGATAGCTGCGACAGCGGTATATAGAAGACCCAGCCCGAAAAAATAAAGCGCCAGAGAGTACGGGAGTAATATAGCGGTATTTACGAAAATGTAGCTGGACGTCTTCTCATTTCCAATTAGAACAGGCAGCATTGGGAGCCGAACGCTCGCATATTCCTCTCGTGCTTTTATCGCTAGACACCAAAAATGAGACGGAGTCCACATAAACACCAACCATCCGACAAGAAAACCGAGCAAATTAATTGATCCGGTAGCGGCGGCCCAACCGGCCATAGATGCGGCGCTCCCTGCGAATCCCCCTATGACAATATTTGCCGCGTTGTAGCGTTTAAGCCATACAGTATAAACCATAACATAAAAAAATATTCCGAGGGCAATCATGCTCGTCGCAACGGGATTCAATGTAATCCACGCCAATATGACCGACAGAATGCTCATTACCAAACCATAAACCATGACGTTCCTAGGAGACAACCGACCGGAGGGAATTGGTCTGCTGGATGTCCTATACATTATTTTATCGATATCCCTGTCATAGTAGTGGTTAAGAGCACTGGAGCCCATCGACGATAGAGCGCCAGCCAAGGCCAAGAAGCCTAATTGCCATGCAGTTACGTGCCATCCTGACGTATTGTCAAACCTGCTACCGGCAAGTAAAGAAGTAACAGCTGTGATTACTAAAACTACAACTATGCGGGGCTTTGAAACTTCGACATACTCCTTTACCCTCACTACGCAAATACCTTAATTTTGCTCTAACAATCCTTGCATTTAATTGATTCGCCATACTCAACCTCATTCCCAGGTTTACTATATATCTCATAAATGGCCCTCTTCGAGCGTTTTTGTACTATTTGTGGCGGCGCCAATATTCAGTGGCACCAGAATCAAGATGGTGTATAGAATTGGGTCTCGATCGAGCCTTCCTTTTTCTTTACAGTCTCTTATCATAACAGTCATCGTGTAATCCTACTTTGTTGCTTGCATTTTTCCGAATTATTTGGAGTGCTTTTTCGGCCAGCTCTTTTTTTGGAAGCTGGATAATGAATACGTTACTTGAATTACTTATAGAGGAGGGATCAGGGGCAAGTGATATCAAGCCTGTTTCCGACAATGATTCAAAGAACTCGATCATGTTGTTGGCATATAAAAGATAATTTTCTTGCAAGTCCGTATTGAGGAATTTCATTTGGACATCAACAAACACATGACGGCCGTCATGAAATATGTTCAACAAAGTGTCAACTGCTACTTTTTGGCTATAGATCCTTTTCAAAATTTCGTCATATCTTCGAGCGTCAATATATATAGTAGGAATTTTGGCGCCTTTGAAGTCAGTCAAGGCCGCTCCACATTTATGTAAATTTGAGATGAAGTCCTCAAGTGATCTAAAAGATCTACTTCCTGTGACCAACGACGTCTGCTGCCAATAACTATAATATTGTCCTTATCGGTATCCGCTAATTGTCTCGGAAAAGTAGTCTTTTAGTTCTATGTTGTATTGCATCTTCTTGTAGAGATATTCATGCGATTTACAAAGATAGAATGGCATTTGGTTCACAGATTCCATAACGTTATAGTTGCTTCTTTCTTTTACTAATTCTAGCTGAACTATAAAGTCGGCATCTCCGCCGCAGATATTACATCGAAGAACTTCTCTAAACGAGCTTGTATGATTTAAATTCGTGAGTTCATCATCCAATTCTTTGTCGCCATCCACAGCGCAACAATTGCAGCACCCTCTTAAAAGAGTTTGTACAAACCTTGCCCTACGATTAACAAAGTTTTATTGATTTTGCGAGCGTTAATGCGCGTTCTAGATCATCTCCCTTTATTTCATCGTTTTTGTACTTACTGCTAAAATAAAGCAAATCAATCATTTTGGATCGATCGACATTTACAACTGTTTCTCCTCCCTTTGCCGCTGCTACTGCCGCAGCCCTCGTCGCCGACCCTGTTCCTAATGCAATATTAGAATCAGTCAGTATTACAACCTTATCCGCTAAAGTCGATCGGGCAGACTGAGAAATTCGTTCAAAATTTTTGGCACTATCTTTATTCAAAATGACGCTAACAGCGACCTTCATTCCATAGGAATCGTTATAAATTACATCAATGCCGCTAGTATTTTGTGAGTCCTCAAGTGCAGCAACAGTCCCCATATTGTGGGCGTGGTTAACAAGGTTTCTTATGGCAGCGCGTAGGTCAGATTCCATAGTCTGCATGTCATCACAATTCTTTTGGATTTTAATGAAATCAGAAACAGGAACTGACATGATGCTACCTCTTATTCTCAAACCCGGGTAAATTTTCTTGATAGTCTCTTCAAGAGCGTGTTCATCGATCGCAGAAGCATCCCTGACTTCGGCGTTTTCTGTTGAGTGATACAAAATATTTATCATTGACCGGACATTTCTGAAATCTGGAAATTCATCATAAATAACTTTTATCCTCGCAGCCAGGTCTTTTTCTTCCTGTGATGTAAAATTCTTTCCTTTATCGTAGTATCTAATGTATTCAAGTATAATATCCAGTATTTCTTCAAAGGTATTTGACCCCGCAAGGTCGATTTTGTAATTAGCTTTTTCCAGCCTATCAAACACGGAACTGTTGGCGATCCGTATTTGTTCGTACGAGGATGGAGTCAAGATCAGCAAAAGCACAGTTGAAGGCAAGTGTGCATTTACAATAGCCTTGACAAAAGCCATAGACTCCTTATCTGCGTCAAATTCATCTATTTCTAACACCGTTAATTTTTTTAAAAACTTGAGATTCATCCTCGCTAATGCGGATAGGTTTTCGATTATCTCCTCCAACGTCTTTTCCTGGTTGACCCCTGTCCTAAATTTGCCTTCGATAATTAACTTCAGTACGGATACCTCGGCTGCGGAAAATTCTTCAGTTAACACTTTGTCGACAGCATCGGAGTCTAGGACATAGCCATTATTCTGTAAAAATTTTTCTACCTTGTCCTCGAGCTTCTTGCCTATAATTGAATCGAAGAACCCATAACCGAAGATCTTTCTGGCGTTCTTTATATTTCGCTCCGCTTTATCCTTTAGATAATAGATAACATTTTTTCTGAGATCGTTCAGATATTCGTCATTAAAGCCTCTTAATAGAGCACCATAAATGCTGTGCATGGATCGTGGTGATATCTGTGCGAGATCGGAGTAGGAGATTACGGCGCTGCCTAATAGTTGCTGCAAACCTCGAATGTGAAAGGCAAGGTGTGTCTTACCTGAACCTACATCTTGAATAACAGTAATTAAGCGGAAATCCTTTTCTGTTGCATTTCCCTTTATTTTCGAAAATAAGTCATCTATGCAAGATAGCACAGCAGACTTTCCTTCCTTATGCCTGTTGCCGCCAAGAATCTGAGTATCTTCTATTGTTGGTGTAGGATTACTTGGATACGGATTTTGTATCAGCTTGTAAGGGTACATCATATGCACCTCACAAATCCATGCAATAATCCACGGACCGTCAGCCCCTCGTAACCGCCTGAAGACAACTCATATTTGTCAGGGTACTTTGCTATCAATTGAGCCACCAAATCATAAAACTCCTCGTTAGCCAGATCATGTTTTTTACATAAATCATTTCTGATTTTACCAAGTTCAACCCAACCTATCGAGCTTGAGAAATTGGCGATCGAGTGATCGAAGTTATTTTTAAACAAATCGAGTCCCATGCTAGTCATCTGGGAATCGATTGTCGGTTTTCTGAGAGCCGCTTCAGAAGAGTGTTGGTCGTTTATAGCAGTCAGATCGCTGGATGGTGAACTCCGTGCACTAATTGCATCCAAGGTGATTGCGAGTCGGTCCGTATTTTTGTGGATAGACTGTTCCAAAGAATATATTGCCTCATGCGTCAATCTGAACCTGGGGTCTGAATTTAGCAAATATTGTAGATAGCCCTCCTTAAGCCAACAGTAATATGCAGCACCCTTTTTATCAATGAAAAGCTGACCATCGTTCGTCAATTTCTCCAACATGGTATCGATCTCAGGCTGCGGAAATTCTTTGCGTAAATCTGTTTTCCTTACACCGGCCTGGCCAGCAGAACAAATCCTTTGGATAAGTTCCTCTTCTGCTAACATGAGGTAAAGCGCGATAATCGTTATTTAAAGGCGGATGTAACATGTTACTGCATATTTGATTAACAAAATTTAACTTATAAACGAAGCATTAATAATATAATACATCAATACCAATGAGGGGATGATGACAAGTCTTCCTGACGGAAAAGAATGAAGACAGTACTAGGGTAGCTGACCAATCTATTGCCTGGGAGGAATAGATTATCGTGTGATTTTGTTCAGTCGAGACTTGCTTAATCTTTGAATTGAACTAGATGAGAAGGCAGAGACCATCGATATTTGTAGTGGCTCGCTTCCACCAAATTTTTATTCAACTCGTCTCATACTCGAATTTAGCTCTACCTCTCCTCATCGCAGCAAATACCAACATGATTACTCCTACCCATAGACCACCCAGGAGTATATTTGTGAAACTAACGTAGACATACGGTGTAGTCTCTTCTAAGTTTGATTCAATTATCTTGATTGACCCGTGCAGGTCTTCTAACCCTGTATTGTATGCTGCGCTATTGGGTTCTACTGATGAAATAGAGACAGTGCGCAATAACATCGCGTCGAGATCGTTTTGGATTAATCCAAAATCTGTCCTTGGATTTGGAAACGACCATACAGGATTTCCTTCCATCGGGAGAAGTTGTTTAACCGGCCTAAGATAATCGGCGATAGTTTCTGGTGTCTGGGCAGTTTCAGCCCTTGCCAAATAGCCCATTGCTTTGTCCAACGGATAGATAGCATTTTGATAACCGAAATAAACCAAAGCACCTCCAAGACTTAGAAATCCCAGAATTCCTATTATTATCAACCTATAATATTTAGTTCTCATATCGCTTTGCTTGTTCCTGTGGTCAGGCCCCGAAGTCAGCAATGTTTTTGCGCGCACGGTTGTATTTATTCTATCACTTAGAAGGGTGTGAGTCTGCGCAGTCCGCATAATTGCAGGTTGCGTAGGCATGCTGTCTGAACAACTGACTCCTATTTGTTTTCTATCTATTTTATTTTTGAGCGAAGAATGGACAATGCTCAGATATGCTATGTAAATGAAGCCGGCTGTTTGGATGGCAATGATGGGAACGAAAACTGGGTTTCGTGAAAAAATCGATACAAATATAGCGATGCATCCGTACACACCAAAAAAAACCTCCAATAAGATGGTTTTCGTAAACGGCAAGACATACGCCTTGTCTCTCCAATCATCGTCTTTAGTCACGACACCAAACTTCGGCGTTCGTAAAAATTCACTCTTGCCTCCGAATATTGCATCAAAGACCGCGATGGTGTTATTAACTGATATACCGGCTGCAAAAAAAATCAAGAACAGATATTGTCTTGCCTTATCCTTCCACCTTTCGCCCCAAATCTTTCTTATCATGTAAAGATATGTGGCAGGACCCATCAGAACGTATATCAGAATTCCTGTAATTGGAGCCCAATTTACCGCGTATAACTTGTAATTTAATGCCAGTAATATAGGAAAAACAAGATACTGGATAAGAAACAGAGGATGGACTACGTGGCGGGTCAATTGAATGAAAGCCTGAATCTTCGTGTCGATAGATATTTTTTTCTCTAACAAAATGTCGATTAATAATTTCAACGCAACCTGGATTGAACCCTTTGCCCATCGAAATTGTTGACGCTTTGCTGCATTCATCTGAACTGGGAGCTCCCCTTCCACAACTATATCTTCTAAGAAAATGGACTTCCAGCCCTTCAGCTGAGCTCTGTAGCTAAGATCAAGATCCTCGACAAGAGTTGCAGTATGCCAACCGCCTGCATCGATGATGCACGATGTTCGCCATATACCTGCTGCTCCATTAAAGTTCATAAAGAGATGTGTCAGACTCTTTGCCTTTTGTTCAATTAAGAAATGTAGATCCAGAGAAATTGCCTGCGCTTCCGTAAGAGATGAATAGTTTTCATTTAAGTGACCCCATTTGCACTGGACTAAGCCTATTTTAGGGTCGACAAAGTAACCAATGGTTTTTTTCAAAAAACAAGGCGCCGGAACAAAATCTGCGTCAAAGATCGCGATGAATTCACCTTTCGCGTATTTCATGCCGGCTTTCAATGCTCCAGCTTTGTAGCCTGGCCTACCAGAGCTTCTGTGAATATGATGTATGTTGACACCGCCAAGCTTGAGTTGGCCAACCATCGACTTTATCAATTCGAAAGTTTCGTCGTCAGAATCATCAAGGATTTGTATTTCGAGTTTATCCTTCGGATAGTCGAGTAAACATACAGCATCGATTAGCCGGGCTGCTACATACTTTTCGTTGTATATAGGGAGTTGAACTGTCACTACCGGAAGATTGTCGTGAGTAGCAGAATCGCCCTGGAGATTTATTTTGCCCCTCCTTTTTTGATGTATAATATTGTGCTGAGACTGATAGGAAAGGTAATAAAAATTGAGAGTGTAAAGAGTCATAATCCAGGCAACACTTATGAATATTACATAAAGGAATGCGCCTAAGCCAAGCATTCTATCTTGCCTAAGAACCAATGTCAGCTAGCCGTATATTTATAGTCACATACCCAAGATTTCCAATTTGATTAAAAAGATAAAAATATTACAATAAGATATGTCAAAAAGACATAGTGCTATCTTATATTATCTCATGTACCTTTCTGGAATATTTTTACACATTGGGGAGGACAT
>WJXE01000098.1 GCA_009665115.1 Nitrosopumilales archaeon | reverse complement strand
GAGAATTCAGAATATGATAATGTAAGAGAATTAACAATTTCTCTCAAAAAACGAGGAATTGGCTTAAGTGAGCTTGCTTGCTCTGTCAGACTAAATGATTCTATTAAAAATATAGGCACGAATGAAGACAAAATCGAATCGTTCCTAGTCAATTTGGTCAATTCACCCGAACCCGAAAGGCTGATCGACGTCGCAAATCACGTCTAGCGTGTATCAATCTCTGAATCGATACCACTTGCAGAATTAGAGGGCCATGTAAAACTAAAGGAGGAAGAAGAGCAATGACTTAATGAAGAAATCCAACAAGCACGCGCGATTTTAGAAAGTACAAATGTGGAAATACAAACCATAAACCGGTACAGGCAATTAAAGGCGGAATTAAGTAAACATAATCTCTCCTCTGAAGACACTGACAGGCTTTTAACACTACTTAATAACATCAAACAATATCGATACGATCCTAGGAAAACAGTCGAGGAAATCTCTAATATCAAATCTTTAAAACGAATAGAGAGAGCACCTGTGCAAGCTGATCAAGAACATATTGCACATACCAGGCACAATTGAGCATGCATTTAGTAAGGGTTCTTTAGTAATAACTTCAATTACAGAACGATATGAATGTAAGCCGTAAACAATTTTAAACTGGATACGACAATATATTTTGCGCATGCAGGTCTAAAAGCTAGAGATAATCTAAAAGAGTCCTATAGGTCTTTAGAGTGTGCATCCAGCTCGTCTTTAATAGAAGTAATACAACAACAAAAAGTCCGATAGTAGTTAAGATCTTGAGCGAATTATGTCATTTTTTGTCTACTTCACGTTCTTTGCACATGCATCACAATATTTTTCTACTAAAATTACCCCATCGCCCACATTGAACAAAGCCTCTTGAGTGGCATTAAGGCCACAAGTTACACAAAACTTAGGCTTCGAACTAGTCTTCTCTTCGAACAATCTAAAATGTATAAAATTTTTCTGCATCTCTAAGTCCTTATCTCACAAGCTGTTATAAAATTGCTGCTAGAGTAGTAGAAGTATATGTCTTCCATTTCTAAATGTACCCCTGAGACCTATAAGAACTTTGTAGTCACGCTTCTATAGTAATTATATTTGCTCTTGTTGACTTTACCAGTTGAGAATAATTGAATTTTGCATTATTGTAATGAAAACCAATCACGTCTACAATTGAGGTACAGCAGAGGCAGGAGTATGGTGGCGGTGGTATTAGAAGCTTCAACAGAGCATCACCGGCTCGAAAGCCAGTCGAAGCAGGTATAATATGATTGGACATTCTGGAAATCAGCAGAAAAGGGAACGCACGGGAATACAAGTAAGAGACAATGGTTTAACGTATGACTAGTCTGTAATCGAGAGGTGTAGAGTGGAATCATTGAACACATAAAGGTAATACAGACGTAGAGGAAAATAAGGGAATAATATACCTGCTATGCTCTAAGGCATCTTGAATCTCATATCCCCAGTTCTGACCTGGAAGCATTTTGTATTTATCTAACCATGCGGTTAGACCTGCGTTCTTTAATTCATTATAGAGCCTCAGTGCTACGTCGAAGTCTTCTCTAGCATAACTAATAGACCATATTTTCTTGACCACTCTTAGACGACGGTCCCTATCAATTCAAAGTCAAGGTCGTTATGACAAATATGGGTAGGGAATATAGAAGTCTGAACGTATTTAGTGTGCATGCAGGGACAGAATAAAATCATCGGGTGAAAATTCTTACTACTATTTATTGGTCTGGTTGATTTCTGACTGAAACGGTGCTTGAAGCATATCGTTAGTGGTATTACATTACTAATAGACGATTATTCTCGTACAGTCTATGTTTTATAGACCATTGCATGAGATATTCGAGTCACACATCCTACTATACTTAAGATATTAATATCCTAAATTAAGGTAGCAGAATACAAAGTCTAGAGTTAAAAAAAGGGAATTTTTTCGGACTGCAGGAGAAAAGTTATCCTTCTTCCCAGCCCTTTGTGAACACTGCGTTCTTCTTCAATGGAATTGGCTGGCCTGGCGTATAGTCCATCGGTCTCATCCAGAAGATTGCCTTTGTTGGGCAAACACCAATGCATGCTCCGTCAGAGATGCATCTTTCTGGGTAAAAGACAAATGCTTTACCTCTCTTCCATCCTTCCACGGGCTTTACTCTCAGTACATCTGGACCGAGAGCTGTACAAATCTCAACACAGAGGGCACAGCCAATACAGTGTTGTTCGCTAATATCCGGAATTATTGCGACTGGCATCTAATTCACTTATCTTCGATCTATACTGAAACTATTTAAACACTATGCCGTTTTTATAACAGTGATATAAAATTACATTCCTATCGGAGAGTATATTCTGCATACAGAGATATATGCTCTCTACATATTAGAAACCGCATGGGGGTACTTAAAATCTTGTTGAGGATGAAGGTTCAATTAGTTTTTATAATATGTTACAGCCAACGTGGTATCTATACCTACTTTATTAATGTATAATATCTGCGATAAATTCGATTTGGACGTTCAATTTATTCTAACTGTGCTCTTTATCCCAGTGCCTGACAAGTGTCGGTTTGTTTTCTTCTAGTTTTGCGTATGACCGCACGTTAAAATAAGGCATAAATCTCCAGCCAATTTCGTCACATTCTCTGCAGTCATACATGTAAGATGAAGAAGATCTATGTGCTTCACACCCCGATGTACGCTTGAGTTCAAAATACCATTTCAGCCATCCAGGAGATAAAGCGGTTGGTAATTATTGTCCTGTTTTCAGGCGTGTAGCCACACGTTGGGGAAATATCGTATAGCTTCAACGTTTTTTTTACCTCCTCAAAAACGAGTTTGTTCTTCATGTTGTATGATTAGACATTCCAATATTAGAGGTTTATCTCTTCCAGCCCAAAAAAAGATCACACCCAATTCCTGCGGGATCAATGCCACTTAACCTACTTTAGAGAGAATTAATCAAATTCCAACATTCTATGTCTTTAGTATTTTGACAAGAGAACTGATAAAGCTGCTAATAAATATGCATATCTTGCATTAATTGATATTAGTAAACCCTATGTCATTTTCAAACTTATCGCAAATGAGTTTCGTTATTTCTGATAAACAGAAAACGTTTCTAAAAGAAGTTGACGATATCTGTAGATCAATTCGCCAGTACGAAGAAAAATGCTATCTTGAAGAAAAGTTGAACGACAAAATAATTCCAGAATTCGGTAAAATCGGAATGCTTGGATGTCCTATATCACGAAGATATGGAGGCTTGGGATACGACATTCTCACATACATTCTCGCTATTGAAAGAATAGGTGAAGAGGGCAATTCTTTGCGAACATTCTTTTCAGCACATACCTCAATAGGTCAAATGGTTCTTCAGGGTTGGGCAGATGAAGTCCAAAAGGGTGAATATCTGCCAAAAACTTGTGACGGCAGGAGTATAATGGCTTTTGCCTTGACCGAACCAATGGCTGGGAGCGACCCTTCGTCTATGGTTATGAAGTTTGAAGATAGAGGTGATCACTTTCTGCTGAATGGAAAAAAACACTGGATTGGGAATGGTTCATGCGCAAAGGTAATGACAACTTACGCAAAAGAAGCCGGTGGAAGTCATCATGGAAAAATATCTGCGTTTATAGTCGATGGAGATTCTGATGGTATTTCAACCGAGGAAATGAGAAATAAGTTAGGCTTACTCACCATCAAAAATGCAGAGATTTATTTTGACAATTGCGTTGTTCCGAAAAAGAACTTGCTTGGATTAAAGGGCCAAGGTTTGAATATTGCGTATAGTGCGTTGATTGATGGTAGACTTAGCGTTGCCGCTGGCGCAGTGGGAGTAATGACAGATTGCCTAGAAGAGTCTGTTTCATATTCGAAGGCGCGAGAGCAGCATGGTTCGCCTCTAGCGAAAAAGCAGTTAATACAGGAACATCTAGCTAGAATTGCAGTCAACATTGAAAGTTCCCGCTGGCTGGTCTACCGCGCCGCATTGGCTAGGCAAAATCTGCACGATTACGTCGAACAGTTAAAAACTGAGGATCACCAATGGCAATCCAAATTGAACCGAAATAATAAGGATTATTATTTATTGAGAAGTGATGCAGATAACTTATCTACTATAGCAAAATTTCATGCGAGCAATTCTGCATTTGATTCAGCTAATAGGTCGGTCCAAATTTTTGGATCATATGCTTATAGAAAGAGCAATAGAGTAGCAAGACATTTTTTAGATTCGCGAGCAATTACGATATATGAAGGAACGAACGAAGTGCTACAACTGAAGATGGCATCAAAAATCCTCGGAGATAATTATAAAGCGTATTAGTTACGCGCGTTTACTTTTACATCTAGAAAAGAATAAAAAGTATAAGATAAGGCTCGCTTTCTGCTATATAGTATAACCCTACAGCAAACCTCCCCGAATCTTCGTCTTCATTGTAAGCATTTTCTGACCTCAATGATTAGCTGAAACCTGACTTGCCAGTTTCGATAATCACACTTAGCCGAGTGATGAAGAGATGCTTCAGAGAGTTTATTTGCTAATGAGAAAGGAGATTATTTCCTCGTAAGTGTAAAGCGACTCTTGGGATGGAGGTTTGGGTAGTCTTTTGCCATCGATCGTGAATATGAGGACGAACGTAATTGCATATTACTGTTGACAAAGACATTACTGAATACTCATGGGTTCAAACTAACACAAGGGAAATTTATTACTACAACGAAATGCGTGAGATATTTGTCAAGGATGGACGATGATTATTAAACAAGCCAATCCTATTGTTACTCTAGAGACAGAATGCGCACTACGTAAATAATCAGATGTATCAACTTAAGAGATGTTAAACCAATCTAATCAAGTGGTTGTCTCCATTCTTTCAGCAGCTGTAATTATTCTGGCCGCTATATCATCTAGTGAAGTAGGATACGTAGCTTATGCTTCAAAAGAGATTTCCAATTGTCCAAAAAAAAATAGTGTGAATCAGGCGACAGTACAATCTGCCTCACAAGTTGCAATCGGTAATAACATACAACAAATAATAATTCAGAACGGTGATCAGAAAGGGATTGCTGGCAACACCAACAACAACAATTGCAAACATAATCATAATGGAGGAGGCAATAGTTATGGTCATCACAACTCTAACAACAATAGCAACAATGCTCCGACTAATGACAACAATAATAACCAATATCTTGTACAGAATGCAGTGGGAGATAATAATAATCAGTACTCGATGCAGAATTCAAATCAAGCATCATTTTCAGGAAATTTGAACCAGTGGATTTACCATCTGAAGGAAAAAATATTGAGTCATATGTTCGATAACATGAATTAGGAAACTACACCAAAATAGGCGAATTTATATTTGATGGCATATCAAAAGTGATCGATTCATGAAATCAAAGTCTATGCTCTCATCATTATCTTTTCTGTCTATTGTAGTTATAGTCATAGTTACTGTTTTCATTGGATGGTCCAGTATAGTGATCTTTTCAGAAGGTCAAAAAGAAATACCCAGCATAAAGATTACATCACCGACCAACGGTCAGAACGTTTCAACTGGCAGTAATCTTACAATTTCAGGGAGTGCGACCGGCACTCACACTACTAACCCTAGCACTGGTAACAATAAGGATGATAATCGCTGTTATGTTTCAGTCATTGTAAATAATATAAAACCATATCAAAATGCAACAGCAGGTGGACCGAAGGGAGTCAATGACTATTCTAAATGGTATTATACTCTTTCAACCAAATTTGGAGCCATTAAAGAGGGGCAAAATAAGCTAACAGGTAGATTATCGTGTTTACAGGCGAGTAATATTAATTCTGACTCAGCCAATGTTATTAACACCACTAATAACTTGATTAAATGGTTTAGTGTAAATGTAACAGGAGTATCGACACCAATATCATCAACGGTTACCAGGAATAACCAGACGATAACAAATTCGAGTATAGATCGGTCACAACCACCACAATCCAAAACCGGACGTAATATCACTATGACCCCAAATAGTACAGCAATAACGCCAGCCACCCATAGTAATATCACAAGCAATTCTACTTCACAAAGCCTAAAAAAAGAAAATAATAGTAACAAAATCACTACATCTGGGGGGGGTCTATCTGCTAAGTTGACACAATCTCCATCTACATCTAAGTATAATTATAATAATAGTAACGCTAAACCGCTATCGATTTCAATTCAGTCAGCACAAAATATTGTTAACGGTAGAGGTACAGCCACTATAACTGCTATAACTTATGATGCGAATACTGGCAAGAAAATCAATAACGCAATTGTAAAACTGAAGATTGTCTTTACTTCTAACGGTACATCTAAAGAAATCGTAGGTCACAGCGGAGAGATTACGTACTCTGCGGAAATAAAACCAAACTCAAAAAATAGTAGCAATATTAATTTTAAGACCACTGTACAGGCATCTGCACCTGGCTATATTTCTACTTCCAAGACATCCTCATCGTCATCCTTATCATCTACATCTACATCTACATCTACATCAACAATGACATCTAAAAGTAATCAGTCGATTAGTAATAACAACGGTTCTGACAACCTTACACAAAATATACTAAAAAATGTTCAAAGGCAACTTAAGCAAAATGGTATTGATATTGCTCTTGGAAAATAGTCTATTATGACTTGGGCTGAATACTCGAGAATAATTTATGATAATCGCTGCTGATTGCGTGATGACATTTACCTAACTGGTGATGCAAACATACCACTTTTTTAGATGTCACTGCCTACACTTACGGAGTGGCGGATGCATGTTACACCCATTGCACGCACCTCAGGCGGTGGTGATATCGATCTGGTCTATGGCGAAAACTCT
>WJXE01000097.1 GCA_009665115.1 Nitrosopumilales archaeon | reverse complement strand
ATTAAAGCTCATCAAATAGCTCATAATATCCATCGGTAACCTTGTCTCTAAAGCTTTCCCTGTACTTGTACACTACATCTGACAAAATCTTGCCGTTCACAACTTTATACAGCTGGAACTCCCGTCCATGATTAACTGACACTATTCCAGATTCACAAAGTCTCTTGAGATGCCAAGACAAGGTAGACGGGGCTTTCTTAATATCGTTTAAGATTTCGCTGAAGGTACAGAGATCATTCTCAAGTATAAAAAGCACTATTTGTCTTGCAACTTTATTTCTGATGTATTCTAGTATATGAGATTCATCAGCTGGGATGTCGATAGGATAATATCTGGCTCTTCTCCCGTCTCTTCTGCGGACTGTTATTTTATATGTCCTCTCTAATATTTTTAGATGATATTCAAGCGTTCCATTGGTTAAACCAGTTAATCTGAGGAGCTCTCTGTATCTTATGCCTGGAGTTTTACCTACGTGCACTAGAATTAGGGCCTTTGTATCATCTGTTCCCGCAACACTAAAAATTGTGCTCATCCTTACACACCTGTTCCAAACTGTGCATTACAAAAAGCAGTTAGAGCCATATTTGACATTCCCACATTCACAATGTCCCTCGCGCATTCCGGGTAAACTAAGATCGCTGGCTTTTCCATGAATAGCAGCTGAGCTAGAGAATATTAAGAACTTGCTTAACGGAGTAAGTTAACAATGTTAACTCACAAGGTGAAGCGAATTAATTCGATTTTCTTCTTTTGTTTGTAGCGAAGAGATGCTAGGTAACACAGGAAAAGGGGAAGAAAGCAATGAAAGTCGCAATAACAATGCAGTGCACAACATAATGATAGTTGCAGCTTTAGCGATTGCTTGCTTCGGCGATGGTTAGTTCTTTTAGACTCTTGACCTGGTACATTCGTCGAATGTATCGGATTATTTTTATAAAATATCTATATCACAATAATGTAACTGGGAACTACTTCATTCTCACAACTCGCCGCCACAGAAAATATCAGAAACCCCGTTTGCAGCGTCCGGTTTATGACGAGGAATTGGACGCTGCTTATCTATAGTAGAGGTGTCGCTTGTTGCCCATATCCAATTACAAGTTCTCTATGACTCCTCCAAAAGGTGTGTGCACTAGGCGAATTGTGAATCGATGAATAACCCTTATAAGACCATATACATAGGTGATTGCAATGAGAAAACCAGTTGTACCTACAATAGCTATTATAGTCACTGTATTTGCAATAACAGTAATAATAATTCCAGTCAGTACGTTTACGATTCCATTTACCGTCATGGCGGCACAACAACAACAAAATCCAATAAATTCTACAGCCTCAACCCAACAAAATACTAACTCCTCTTCTTCCACCACCTCCTTACCTCTCAAGACCATTTTCAAACAAGCAGAGGCGTCTGTAGTGCAAATAACTAGCAAGATACCCGCAGCAGCAGCTGACCCTCTAAACCCTCAATCAAATGCTACTACATTAGGTTCTGGCTTTGTATACGATAACCAAGGACACATAATCACTAACGGTCATGTAGTAGGTGATGCAAAGATAGTAGATGTAACATTTGTAGATGGAAATAGATATACGGCGAAGGTAATAGGAACCGATATCTATAGTGATATAGCAGTTCTACAAATTTCGCAGAATAATACTCAAGCACAACAGCTATTATCTTCTATTAAACCACTTGCTCTTAGCAATTCTTCTAAACTCGAAGTTGGAGATCAGGTAATTGCTATTGGTAATCCATTTGGGCTTAGTGATACTATGACAACAGGGATTGTAAGTGGGGTAGGCCGATTACTTCCAGCTGCTTCAGGAATTGGGTTTTCCATACCAAATACAATCCAGACTGACGCACCAATAAATCCTGGGAACTCTGGTGGACCTCTACTTAACACACAAGGACAAGTTATTGGAATGAATACTGCCATATTTTCTGCAACTGGAACATTCTCTGGGATCGGATTTGCAATTCCATCTAACACAATAATCAGAATAGCCCCAGCTTTAATTGAAAAAGGGTATTATTTACATCCTTATCTAGGGCTTAATGGTGCTACCTTGACATCGGATTTATCACAAAATCTCACAGGCGGAGCCGCAGCAACGAATCTTAAGGGCATATATATAGATACAATTACGAAGAATGGACCTGCCGATAAGGCAGGTGTACATGGAAGTACTATAGACCAATACTCAAAGAAACACGCTGGTGATGTGATAATAGGTGTTGATGGACATAATATTGTAAGAATTGACGATTTGATCTCCTACATCGACCAACATAAGTCTGTTGGTGACAATATTACTTTAACTGTATATAGAAATGGACACGCGATAGACCTGAAAGCAACACTGACATCTAGACCATCACTCATTCCGTTTCTCACTGCACCATCAATTCCTCCTTCGCCAATTCCTCATCCTCCTGCACGACCCGCCCCCCTACCACATCCATAATTTTTTTGTACAAAACCGAATTTCCCACAATTAGGACTTGCCTGTCACTGTTCCAATGTGATTGTAATAACCATCTAGACCTTTGTGAATATTTGCAGATACGAATCCTTCCGTTTACGCAAGCACTTTTTGTTAGCTTCTATTAATAGATCAAATAAATGTCGTAGATTTTCTATTTTCACATCCAATACATTGATTGAAACAATTATCGTATACACTTGAAATAATACTAATGACAGTCAATCCGCTTCCTCTTCTCTTTCTTGTATCTCCACTTCGTTAGGAGTGCGTACCTATTTTTGCATTTCAAAATTCTATCTTTGTGTATACTATCAAAGATTTATCGTATACATCTATCATCGAAAAGTATCAGTTACTATCAGAGGCATCCGTATGTTTAGATGCTGACTCCAAGCCATACAAATGTTATTGTCAGTAAAAGTTGTGAGATAGGCCTTGAAACCACGAGTTATGCAATGTTCCAATTGTTTCAAGCGCGTAATAAAATCGAACGATGACAGGTCGTACCTTACGATGACTTTTCCTCTAACGATGGCATACGCAGCTGCGAATATAAAAGGAAAAAACACTCATAGTTGTTATACTAATCGTAAAATTTCACTTTAAATGCATTCTAAACTAAATTTAACTAAATTGAATTGTACCGTTTAATCGTATAATACGATCGTAAGAGATCAGAAGGAGAATTAAATGAATTTTTCTTATTAGAACCTTAGACGAAGTTCATATAATATGTAAAGTAGGTGGTTAGATTGTAATGGTTTATCCGACAATTAGTACTTCGCTGCTGGCTATCTTCAATGTCAGATGCAAAATGGATCCTTCTAAAGTAAAATCTATCAATACTGTACTTTCAAACTCTAATCCCATCGAAATGAGCTGTGATTATGATCGATGCATTGTTGTGTTCGGAGGTGGCAATTATTGCTGATCAATAAATCCATACCATTGCTTGGATTTACTACGCTCCTTATTCTTTCAACGGTCATCGTGAATTCTGCAGCGGCGCAGCAACCGACAAAAACTATCGGGATTAAAATTACATCTCCTGCAAAGGGCCAACCAGTCTCACTCACTGGCAATGATCTGAAAATTAGCGGGATTGCATCTCATAATGGCACGCTGGCTTGTAAAGTGTATGTCATTGTGAATGACATGAAACCATACCAGAGAGCACTTCCTACCGGCGGCCATAATAACACAAATGACTATTCAACATGGGTCTTTAATCTTGTTCCAACCTACACTACAATCAAAACAGGAACGAATAAGATAACATCGAAACTAGCCTGCCAAGAGAATAATACCAATACTAGTAACAGTTCAACCCTTTTAACAAAATTCTATAGCATAAATGTTACAGGAGCACCGACATCTACGATGAAACAGCAAGGACAATCCATTAAAAATTCAAGTAATACCAAGGTTGGCAATAATAGTCTCAACGCCATTAAAACTCAAAGTGGTATCGATAAGAAGCATTCACCAATATCTAATAATACTACAAAGACATCAGGTTCTATCCCTACGAATTCTCAACAACTCAATAGCAAAATGACAAAAACAAACGCAACAAAAACAAACGCAACAAAAACAAACGCAACAAAAACAAACGCGATATCGGCAAACGGAGCAAATAATAATAATACAAACGTCACCGGACAAACAGGTCACCAACCATCTCAAATGACAAGTGTCAGTGCTGCCGCACTACTTTCTACTGCAGGCATCTTATCCACACATCAAGGTGACGCACAAACTAGCGGGACCACAAATGCAAATATTGATCACGGTCATCAGAAAGGTACAACTTCGAAATCTTCATCAGGACCGACATCAACTACAACAACCAAAACTAATGATAATAGCCTGAATAACAAAGGTTCAGCTGAATCTGGGAAGCAACAAAACAACACATCAACTAACACCAAAGCCGACAATAATAACGCCAAGTCATTATCGGTTTCGATGCATATAGCGAAGCGCCCTGTTCATGTTGGAGATAAAGAAAATCTAACACTTGGGGTTACTGATAGTAACCGGACTCATGTCGTTGCTGGAGCTTCAGTATTTGGAAGCATCACAGATCCGTCTGGGATATCTAAAAAGTTAGCGGGTACTACGAATGAGAAGGGAAAAGTCGCATATTCATGGCAAGTTAGTGGAGATAACACAAGTGGCAAGTATAAGGTGGTAATGGAGACATCTGCACCTGGTTATCAAAATAATTCAGTTTCAAAAACATTCACTGTAGTCCCTATTCCAATCGCCAGCTCCAATAATAGCTCTAGTGCTTCATCAAACCTACGGTAATAGTGGCAACATCATCAACAACAAAAAGCAATAATAATCACAACTCTCCACTTATCTCTTCAAAACAAAACTCAACTCGTCTTGCTTCGCAGAGTAGCGTGAGTAATCAAAGCGGCAGAGTTTACATACCTAGTACTACTAGCACAACTCTTAGCAATCCCACTGTTCCGCCAATTACTAATAGTTTCAGAAGTTTTGAGAGCGGCAGAGTTTCAATACCGAACCCTGGCCACAATATCAATATCCCGGCCATTTCCAATAAGGTTAACGTCCCAAATCCCCAGACAAATAGTACCAAGAGTCCTGTCAATCAAGGTATTAGCCCTATTCAAAAACCCCAGCTACCAAGTAATAATGATAAAATACCCTTTGTAATAGCTACACCTTTGCTTCATATCACCAACGGCACGTCCATGCCTGCTTCAAATCAACTATCTAGTACTATGGCTTTGGACCTTGTTGATAGAATGCGTGTTATCGGGTTTGACCCGGGTATGTCTGGTCCAGCTTCAGGGGTTTCGGTTTCGTCTACCGCCGCTTCTATTCCACAGAAAAGTACCGTGTTCATTCCTACAGCGAAATAAGTCACAATTATTTCATGCTGTATTATGGTGGTCCAAAAAGATCAGAATTAATAGAAAGCTTCTGCGCTTGGTATAATGATACTAGGCTCTGTATTGAATGACTGAAAACTACAATTTTATTACCCTGGAATGTCGACAAAAATCATCTTAGGATATATGGTTTAACATACTTTGGCGAACACGTGGCAAATACAAACACGATTCAGTGCTAAGCACCGTGAATGATAGCCTCCTGCCTTGTTCATGAGGACGACATGACAAAACCAGCAGAACAACAAAATGAAATATCAAAAAAATATCGCGCATGAGGGTGAATTTATATGTGACAATCCTTTTTTTAATATTCCAATGGAAAGAGTTGTCCTTGATAAAGACATCAGATATATCGATAATAATGGGAACCTATTACGAAGCAGGGCCGAGTTCTCCATTTCAAAGCTGTTGTCGTTTCTGGGTATAACTTATGAGTATGATGCTAGTTTGAGCTTTAAAGATGGTACGAGCGAGAAGATCGATTTCAAAACAGGTAACAGGTACATCGAAATAGTTGATTCAAAAGCAGACATGGATAAATTCAAGCTGATAAAAAAGGAACTGCCTGATGTCGATGTTATTGCCCTCGGCCATTCAAAGTATGCAGCGAAGGTGAATGAATTAGACTCATTATTTTTCTATGATTCTAACCACAGCAGCCACAGCGGATCTATATTTATAGAGGATCCTTCACTTGCATTCGACTACGCGCATATTCTCCCACAGGTTGAGAAATGTTCTATCTTGCATGGTCATACCTCCACTGTGATGGTAGAGATTATTGGCCAAATGACAAATAACCTTGTGATCGACTTTAGTGAAGCCAAGAAGATAATTAAGGATACCTTAAATGTTATTGACCATAAATTCTTCATTGATAAAAAATACCTGCAAAAAGAAGACGATCTTTATTATTTTATTTCTTTTGATGGACCTCGCGGATACTTCAATCTACAATTGCCAAAACTAACAACATTTCTATTGCCAGGTGAAGCAACGGTAGAAACTCTTTCAACGGAAATAATAAAGTTGCTAGCCCCAAAAATGCCCCCCAATGTGGAAGCATTGGGCGTCTATATTTACGAGGGAGTCAATAAGGGCGCCCATATAATTGCTGAAGTAAAAAACGATTAGATAATGAGAGGATCAAAGGCACTAGTGATGCTCTCAGGTGGGCTAGACTCTGCTACCTGTCTTTATTGGGCAAAAGAAAAATTTTCAGACGTTTCAGCCATTACTTTTAATTGTTACGACAGAATTCAAAAAGAAAAAGAATCCGCAGCCCAATTAGCGAAAAGAGCAAGCATTTCTAATTTCTTGGAGATCGATATTCCATTTATTAAAGAATATTCAGATTTACAGATTGGCAACCGTCAAAAATCGGATAGCAGATGGCCATCATATGTCCCCGCTAGAAATCTGATCTTTTATTCCATTGCTGCACACTATGCAGAATTTCTTAATATTAAATGGATTGTCGGAGGCCACAACAGCCACGATGGATCCTTTTTTAAGGATGCCACGAAGAAATACATAGAAAAAATAAATTCACTGTTCAAGCACGGCTGTTTGCTTTCCAATCATGATCCGTGTGTGATAGTGACCCCATTAAGCAAGATGGATAGAAAACATATAATCAACTTAGCAATAGATCTGAAAGTACCACTTGAAGTAACTTGGAGTTGTCACACTAAAGCCAGAAGGCATTGCGGAGAATGTTACGCATGCAAACAACGACTCGATGCTTTCAGGTCATTGGGAATGAAAGACCCCGTCTTCTTTAGGAATTCAAAAAAATATCACCATAGGCTACACGCAACGCAGAGTACTTCTAGATGATCGATTTCTCAGAATAGAATCTGTTTACGAAGTCATTTCTTTAATGAGGATTTGATTATTACAACGTGTAATCGGTCATACAACTTGCCAGCAACTTTATGCAGAAATACTACTGTTAGAATTGAAGGCGGTACCAGTGCAAGCACCATTAAATTTCCTGCTAGTTCTCCGGATACTCTTGAAGAAAAAATTGTCATTGTAAAAAAAATAGAACTACCAAGTGTGAATAGGAAAAACATTATCACTATCATGATTAGCAATATATGCAACACCAATAATCTATCGGCCATCATTATTAAATTCCAAAACTATACTAACATTAATAACCGTATGGATACGCCACTGGATAAACTATTAGATGAAAGTGTGAAATGGTACTCAGAATTGAAGCCAAGTTATGGAATCCTGCCTTGGAGAACATTATTCTGCAAAAATGGGCTAGTAATGCGATCTACAAGTTTTCTATAGACGAATCGAGAAAAGCTTTTGTGATTGATACTCCCCCTCCCTACCCATCTGGAAGACCTTGGCATATCGGAGCCGCTGCTCACTATTCACAAATTGATATGATCGCAAGAACTTCCAGAATGATGGGGTACAATGTGTTATTCCCGATAGGCATTGATAGAAACGGTCTACCGGTTGAGATTTACACAGAAAAAAAATATAAAATCGTGATGCGGAAGACCGATCGAGAAAAATTTCTTGAACTCTGTGCTCATGCTCTTGACGATCTAGAAGATGAGATGATTCAGATAATGAAAACTCTGGGCATTAGCGGCAACTTTGAAGAATATTATCGTACCGATTCAAAGGAATTTCGGGCTTTAACACAGAGTACTTTCATTTATTTATGGAAACAGAATCTAATATATCGTGCAAATAGGCCAAATAACTATTGCCCTCAGTGTGCAACAACTATTGCAGATGCAGAAATTAGCTACGAGACTATTCCGACAAAGCTAATTTACATAAGATTCAGGATAATCGAAACTGGGGATAGTATTGTTGTTGCTTCAACTAGACCAGAACTACTTTTTGCATGCCAATCAATTATTGTAAATCCAAAAGACGAGCGGTATCTAACTCTGATAGATAAGCATGCTCTGGTACCCATATTCGACAGAGAGGTCAAGATTATAGCTCACCCTTCTGCAAAACCGGAATTTGGTTCAGGGGTAGTTATGGTTTGCAGCTACGGGGATGAAAATGATGTCAGGATATTCCGCGAGCTAGGATTAAAAGAAATTGTATCGTTAGATGAGAACGGCAGAACTACTTCTGCAGCTGGGGCCTATGCTAACCTTTCGGTCAATCAAGCGAGAACCAAAATCATTGAAGAATTAAGAAACATCGGTATTCTTGAAAAAGAAGAAAATATTATGCATAGGACGCCAATATGCGAACGTAGCAGGACTCCTGTCGAAATCATATCGCTTGAGGATTACTACGTAAAGCAAATCAATTATGTATCTATATTAAAAGAACTTGCAAATAAAATTACATTCCATCCTGATAGGCATAAACAAATTTTGCTTGATTGGCTCAACTCTATTGCAATTGACTGGCCGGTCACAAGAAGACGGTTTTATGGTACCGAAGTGCCAATATGGTATTGTAATAACTGCAAATATCCTAATCTGCCAGATGAAGGAGGATATTATCGGCCGTGGAAAGAAAAGCCTCCATTTGAAAAATGTAGCAGTTGCGGCTGCACTGAATTTATCGGAGAAGATAGAACATTTGATACATGGCTGGACTCTAGTATCACTCCACTGTTTATTACAAAATATAAGAATAATTCGCAATTCTACAATTATACTTATCCGACTACAATAAGACCCCAGGGAAAGGATATCATAAGAACCTGGCTTTATTATACAATGTTGCGATGCTTCCAGCTTACCAGTAGATTACCATGGTCTGACGCCTGGATTATGGGATATGGTCTAGACGAAAAAGGCGAAAAGATGAGCAAAAGTAAAGGGAATGTAATTGATCCTCTTCCCCTTATACGTAAATACGGGGCGGATGTTTTCCGATTTTGGGCAGCAGCAGAAAGTAATTTAGGTTATGATTTTCGTTGCTCCGAGCAAAGAATCACAACTGCAAAGAATTTCTTATCAAAAATATGGAATATTGGCAGATTTCTATCTTCATTTGATGTTATTTTAGAGATGCCTGCAACACTCGCAGCATCTGACCGATGGATTATCGGTGAATTATCCCAACTGATCGATAAATGCAAAGAAGGTTATTCTAATTTTAATTTCTTCATTCCCGCAAATGGGATAAGAGAATTTACATGGAATGTGTTTGCTGCACACTATATAGAAATGATCAAAGGACGCATTTACGATACAGCTGATCAATCTATGCAAAGATCGGCCATATTTACCTCCCAGAAATGTTTCTCGACAATTTTAGTTCTCCTAGCCCCGATATGTCCATTTATTACCGAGGAATTATGGACAAAAATTTACTCGGCCGAGAGTATTCATCTTCAACAAATGCCTCAACCACTGGATCATTATGGTGAACTCACAAAATATACTAAATTGATTATGGATTTTAACTCGATGGTATGGAATAAGAAAAAAGCAACTATTTCAGACGAAACCGGAAAACCGTTATCTCTGAAGGATTCTATTGGTAGCATCATCATCCCCCCTGATTTAGATTTATTCAAGGAAGATCTAAAGACAATGCATAATTTGAAAAGCTAAGATAACATAGCAGCAAGTTCTGGGATCTACCTGCAATGTTACGCCACACAACTACCGCAATATGCCGGAAAGAAGACAGTGATCTTCATCATCGGTGCAGACATACAAATTGTACTGCTGCGTTGTTTATTTTGCGCGAAGCAACTCCAATGTATCTTCTGCGATATCAATCGCACTATGAGAGTCTATATTAGATTCCATAGTTACGATGAGAATATTCTTATTTAGGTAAAATGTTAAGATCGAGATTTTTTCGCGCTCTACATACGCGAATCTTGCATTTCCCATAGTGTCATCAAACCTCTGTCTCATGGATTTACGAAGTGCTGTTTGTGTCAGATATAATTCCTCATTGGTTTGGTCTACAATAGAATCGATACCTCTACGCATACCACCAGCAATTTGTAGCCCTGTATCATCCACAACAGCAGCATAGCGAATATCGTCGTGTAAAGCAAATATTGATTCACAAAGCTTTGTATATTCCACGCCGCCCAGAAGGTTGGCCTATTTATTGAATGTTGGGGTTCATCTGGTAACAATGGTTAGCATACGAAGAATTAGCAAGACGTTCGTTTGTACGATTTTTTGCTGCAATTTGTAACAAATTATTTTCGTATTGAGACCGAACATGCTTTTAAATGCGGTTTGGATTACTGTTGCCGATAATACTGAAAAAATAAGGATCCCACACTCGCAATATTACAAAAAATAGACAACGTTTGCTTTGACATTTCAAGAAGTTGAAATTGATCTCAAATTATGCTAATTCGATATTTTTTGTTTCAAGTTCAACATTCGTTCTATGTTATGGATACTATTGTCGACCAAGTATATCCATGTCTAGATTTATTTATTTATTTATTTTTCTATAGGATTATCAATCATATTACCCCATTCTGTCCAGGATCCATCATAGTTCTTAACATTTGGGTAACCAAGCAGGTATTTGAGGACGAACCAAGTGTGCGATGACCTTTCACCTATTCTGCAATACGCAATTACTTCTTTGTCAGGCGTTATTGCCTTTGATTCATATAGCTTCTTTAATTCATCTACTGATTTGAATGTGCCATCATTATCGTTGACAGCTTGACTCCAGGGGATGTTCTTTGCTCCCGGAATATGTCCTCCTCTCTGAGCATGTTCTGTCGGATATTCTGGTGGAGCGAGAATTTCCCCTGTAAATTCTTTTGGACCTCGAACGTCGACCATTGCTACTCTCTCTCCCTTCTCTAACGATTCTTTAACGTAGTTCAGAAACACCCGTATACTATTGTCGGCATGTGACGCCTTGAAATTTCCGGTTGAATATTTCGGAATGTCTTTGCTCACGTCTCTGTCTTCTACTAACCACTTTTTCCTGCCTCCATTCATTAGTCTGACGTCTTTGAAGCCGTAATATTTAAAGACCCAAAATGCAAACGCTGCAAACCAATTGTTAAAATCTCCGTAAAGTATTAACGTGGTGTCATCGTTAAGTCCAGCTCTTTGTTGCAATAAATCCTGACAAGCTTGCTTACTTAACACATTCCGACTTATTGGATCGTTTATATCCTGCTTCCAGTCAAACAAAACAGCTCCTGGTATGTGACCCAGCGAATAATTGGACCGTGGGTCATAGTCTACTTCAGCTATTCGAATCTTGTCTGAACCCTTTAAGTGGTCAGCTACCCATTGAGTATCGACGAGAACTTCAGGATGAGCATAAGCCATATTTTATTGATACTGTACTCCACTATTTAAGCCAATAACTTTTCTCTAAGCT
>WJXE01000096.1 GCA_009665115.1 Nitrosopumilales archaeon | reverse complement strand
CCCCCAAGGTGGCCTGAGAGAGCGCTGATAACAAAATGTGCCTTATCGTCAATTACAATAACCGCCGGGTCGGTCTTCTTGTCTACTAGAAATGGTGCAATTAGCCTGACTACTGCGCCTAGCGAAAATATACATATCAATGCATCATTTTTTTTGAACAGGTTTGCTACCAACTGAGAAGTTTGTTCTTTAAACCAATTCATGTTGGGCATCGACTGGTCAGCATATTTTATGGGTGCATAAACTTGTATCTCTGGCATTTTCTCCATTATTCTATTTGCGATATCGATTCCATGCCTTGTAATGGCTATCACGGCCGTGTTTCCTGTCATTGGGGCTACCAAGTTTAATCAGGAAGTAGAAAATAAAAAATCTTTCTTAATTTATCTGCGAGCAGTCTAATACCCAGTATGAAATCGCCGCCTGAAGCGATTTATCTCAGCAATATCTCATAGTGTTCAGTCGCACAGCCCAGATAGATAGCCGAATCTTACGTTGGCACTGATAACGCGAGTAACATACTGGAAATACCATACTGGAACAATAGCATTATGTGGTATCAGGACCAAATCTAGTCTTATGTTTTGAGTTAGGTATTTCGAATTCGACGTTTATTCTGCTCTCCGGGGGTCAAAATTCATGCAGTGTGGTCGGGCACGACCAAGACAGATACCCTGATGCGAGCAAAAGAGATTGGGATTGTGTAATTAAAATCGGCGGCGAGCCAACAGTAGAGGTCACGATATTACGGGCGATAGGAGGGACCACCAGGAAATTGCCCTGATACTTTGCCATCAAAATCAAACATGATCACTTCTAGTTCTAACTCCCCCTTCGAGTATTCACGCATATGTTCATAGACTTTTTTGCAAATCAAATCAAAGAAACCGGTTATTCGATAAGCCGTAATTATTTCAGATACGTGTCTAGCGGTATTGGCATTTCTTATTTCCTCTAGAATCGACATCGGAATCCTCGGGAAGCACTCGGAAGCAACGTGCGCCATGAACTCCATGTCGACGTGCGAGCCTCGAACATGGGTCTGCTTGATTCCCATCGACATTTTTGTTAATTTTCCTACAAAACCTGCTATTGTAGCCTTCCGGATTTGTTTTAGCGCGCAATGTCTAATAGAGTAACCTGCAAAGTCTCCCATTTGAATGAAGCAGTGCTCTGGAAGGTTTTTACCGAAAAGATCTTTGGCAAAATCTTCGCTCCGACCGCCCGTTGTCAACACAACCCGCTCATCACCCATAGCTCGAGCTACATCCAGAGCCTGTCGAATTGCAGCTGCAAAAGAGGCTGTCGAGTAAGGAAATACGATTCCAGTCGTCCCGAGTATTGAAATCCCTCCGATTATCCCAAGCCTAGGATTGTCAGTTTTTTTTGCAATTTCTTCTCCCATAGGCACAGAAATAACGACTTTCACACCGTGGTCCTTCAAACGGTCCGCCGCGACTTCGCTAACAGCCCTTTCTATCATTTTTGTTGGACTTGGATTGATTGCGGGCTTACCGATATCTATCCCAAGGCCGGGTTTTGTTACCCTGCCGACGCCATTCCCTCCGTCAATCGAAACGATTCCGACTTCGTCGTTTAGAAAAACAGTTGAGCAAACCTCTGCTCGGTCTGTGACATCAGGATCATCTCCCGCATCTTTGACGACTGCTGCGGTAGCCGAATATTGTTCTTTTGTAGTGTTTGTCCATGCTATCCTGATGTTCATTGTTTTCCCCTTGGGCAAAGACACCGAAACATCGTTGACGGGCTTGCGGGATAGCAGCGCGATAAGAGCTGCTTTAGTCGCAGCGGTCGCTGAAGTTCCAGTTGTAAAACCCGTCCTCAAAACACCTCGATTCATTTTTTCTTGGATTTCCAGAGGCAGCTGCTGCTCCCTTTCGGCTAGCTCGAGATCTTTTTGTGACTCCGTATCTTGTGTATCTGCTGTTGCCGTGTCTTCTCCTCTCAATTGGTCTTCATCATTTTCACTTGTGTGAAATAGCATTTCGTCATCCACCAAGAAATATCATTATAACACGATACAGCCCCCTACAACTGGGGTGTTTCGTGTTGCAAACGAGAAACTACTGCTCGCAACGCGGGCGACTATCTTTGATACTTCTCCCGGTTTACGCCATCTCTTCATCGAAGGTTCCTCTAGGGCATTCATTTTTTGTCGGTAGACATTGAATTGTAGGCTCCTTCCTTTGCAATGTTTCGGAGACCAATGAATGCTTCGGTGGTATTGCGACCATGTACGCAGGCATTATGCTTGATCATCGCGATTATTGCTGCTTTAGCGAAAGTGTAAGGGGATCCTTGGGTATGCGCAGAAATATCGGGTGTCGATGCAATGATGACACCTCTACCTCCAATAGCATTTTGTGTGGTGCGTCCATCAGCTCCTATTATAGTAGAAATTACGTTTCTACATGTCCTCATTGATCCATGTAGGACTTCACTAATACTCTGTAATTCGCTTCGTATTTTGCTCCAAGTCTTGCTATTAAAATGATACCTTGCGTTGTTTACTAAAATGTCGATCCGATGGCGGACCCCTATTATTTCCTCTAATACGTCGGAGATATCAGTTATACCCAATTTGGCACCAAATGCTTTGCCGCTTATTTCTTTAGCTACTTGTAGTGCTCTTTGCTTACTCCCAGAGCAAATCACAACTTCTGCGTCGTTGTTCTCTGCGAATTCTTTTGATATCGTTACACCAATACCTCTAGTCGGGCCGGTAACTACGGCCACCCTGCTGCTCAGAGACGATGACAATTGCTTATTTAGACCCGATCCTTCTTTTATTATTTTTATCTGATGCTTTAACATCAGTATGTCTAACACACGCCAAGATTTGATTGATTTTACGACCTGCCTAAATCCCAAGATTGGATAACTTTACGTTTGATTCATATTGACAAAAACAATACGTACTCCATATTGTCCTCCGTACAAGTTGCAGCGAACGTCGTCAAGAATTTGGAACGGGAAGACTACAAGCTCCTCAGAGTTTTTGCTTCCGGACTTAAACGTCATGAAACTCTTACAAGGCATCAGTTAGTCGGCTACTCAAAATTGCATGAGGACATAGTCGATTATAGGCTGAAAGGACTACAAGAAATGAATCTAATTAACAAGAATAATAGAGGTTTTACTATTCTCAATGCAGGACTTGATACTTTCGCATTAAAGATCCTTGCTGAGAAAAATATCATAAGTGGTATCGGAAAACCCATTGGTGTCGGCAAAGAGTCGGACGTGTACGAAGCCGTAACAGATCGACAAGAGGAAAGGGCCGTCAAATTCTTTAGAATCGGCAGAATAAGCTTTAGAGAAGTAACCAAGAAAAGGTCTTTTGCGTTAAAGGAACACGACAATACACATCACTGGTTGCTCGTCAATATTAGCGCAGCCAAAAAAGAAGTAGACATGCTACAGCGTCTAAAAAATACTGGTATCAGCATCCCTCTGCCTTTGTACCGGGCTATGCACTGCATTGCTATGAACCGAATAAATGGAGCTAGACTTGTAAGTGTGAAAGACCTTGAACAGCCAAGCATAGTATTGCAAAACATTTTGTTAAGCGTAGGAATTGCTTACAAGAATCGTATCATACATTCTGATCTAAGCGAATATAACGTTTTAGTAGGAGAAACCTCATGCGATACGTGGATTATTGACTGGCCTCAAGCAGTGGCTACGGACCATCCCAATGCTCAGCAGTTAATAAAAAGGGATGTATTCAATATTGTACGATTCTTTAATCGTAGATTTGCCGTAGGTAAAAATCTGGATGACGCCTTGAGAGATGTTCTGAACTCATCATCACGTACTGTTACCACAAAAAATTCTGCGGCTACAAATCTTTCTACTTAGTAAGCAAAGAGACCTTATCAGTAATCTCCCATGTAAATCCCGGTTCATCTCTACCAAAATGACCATACGCAGCGGTTTTTCTATAGATCGGCTTTTTGAGATCAAGCGTGCTGATAATTCCAGCCGGCCTCATATCAAAGCTTTTTTTCACCCGCTCTTCGATTTCATCCTCCGCTATCTTACATGTGCCAAATGTATCTATCATTACGGAGACCGGTTCTGCAACGCCAATTGCGTAAGCGATTTGAACCTCACACCTATCGGCCAATCCTGCTGCAACAACATTTTTTGCGACGTATCTCGCTAAATAACAGGCTGATCTATCTACCTTAGATGGATCTTTCCCCGAAAACGCGCCACCCCCGTGCCTGCCCATTCCACCATAGGTGTCAGCAATGACTTTTCTGCCCGTCAGTCCAGTATCGCCTTGTGGTCCGCCAATTACGAATCTACCGGTAGGATTAACAAGGTATTTTGTTTTGACATCAACCCAGTTACCGCAGACTGGCTTTACCACTTTGTTAATAATTTCCTCTCTCAACTGTTGTAGATGAATATCTGGTGAGTGCTGAGTAGAAATCACAACTGTATCGATCCTTACGGGCTTGCAATCTTCATACACTACCGAAACCTGTGATTTCCCATCAGGCCTAACCCAGTCCAATTCCTTGTTCTTTCTGACTTGTGATAGTTTCAGGGATAATTTATGCGCCATCGATATAGGCAAAGGCATAAGCTCTCTAGTCTCGTCTGAAGCATAACCAAACATCAAACCTTGATCTCCTGCCCCCTGCTCCTTGTTGTAGCCCGGAGTGATACCCATCGAGATATCCGGACTTTGCTCATGAATCGATACAAGGACTGAGCAAGTTTCAGAATCAAATCCGTATTCTGTTTTATCATATCCAATTTCCTTTATTGTCCTCCGGATGGTGCGTTGAAGATCGAATCTCCCAGTAGAGGTTACCTCACCGGCAACGAATACAATTCCAGTAGTAGTCATTGCCTCGATTGCAACTCTGGAGTCAGGATCTTGTTTTATGAATTCATCTAGAAGCGAATCTGAGATCTGATCACATAATTTGTCCGGATGCCCCTCCGTTACGCTTTCAGACGTGAAAATTGATCTTCGTACCATACGAATCTGCTTTTATAGCTTGAGATCTACGAAGCTCACTTATACCTCGTCAGAATTCTTTCTCAAGCTTTATGAAGAGAACATTATTTCCTCTAATTACAACCTTGCCGTAGTTTGCCAAAACGTCAGCCCCATCGAACTCTTCAGCATTTACCAGAATCAGATTCATATAAGAATCAACGTTGCTCATCCTGCCGCGATATTCGATCTCGCTCTTCAATCTCACGGCAACTTTTCGATTGACCGCACGCTGCAAAGTAGATAATGGTCGTTTTGGTTGCTGGGATGAAGGTGAAGACGACAAATCCAACTAATCACTTTGGAAGTGAGAGCGCCGTAGCTACAATAAAAAGGTTCCCCTATGCTTGCGAAACAGCCATATCAGTTTGTTTCACCAGTACAGTACTGAAAAACCGATGCCGCATATTTTACCGACTGGATGTAAAGCAATTGATAACCTTCTTGGAGGCGGGATTCACTATGGAATGGTTACAGACATTTATGGCGAAAGTGGTACAGGCAAGTCACAATTGTGTTTTACCATCTGCGCAAGAAGTGCAGAATATTTTGAAACCAGTCAGCAGGTAAGCGTCGTCTTTATTGATACAGGAGGAACGTTCCGGCCCGAAAGAATTACTGAGATTGCTGGAATGACAAAAATGAAGACCGACATTCTTGACAAAATTCTGGTTGTGAGACCTTTATCATCTACTGATCAAATAAACTCGATCAACAGACTCTCCCAAATCAATCCTCGTCTGCTAATAATAGATGGTGTTGCGTCATTATTCACAGCCGACTATCGAGGCGCGGCAAGGCACCTAGCTCTAATGAAACATCTTCACGAGTTGTCGGTGGCGGCTATTAATCTTCGCTGCGCCGTAGTGATGACAAATATGGTTCGTACTGCAATTACTGCTGGAAATCAAGTAAAGAGTTCCGTAATTATGCTAGAAAATCCCAATAGGTCAAAGATGCAACAAGCTGATCAACAACGAGAGCTTATGGGGACTTCTGTCTCCATTTATGCACACATGAAATTGATGCTAAAAGCTGCAAATTTGGAGAAATCCCTCTTCAAGGCAGTCCTATTACAGCCTTCATGCAAACAAGAGGCATACTACACACTTACAACAAAGGGCGTTACCGACCGTCCCTAGCATTCGGTGAATGACAGCGCATAGCGTGATGGCAGCAAAACTGACGAGCAGATTTTAAAGGAATCTGTCTCAGTTATTGGTACTATACGAAATGTAATAGATCCTGATTCACAAGCGAGAAAAAAACAGAATTATGAACAGATGCTACAACATCGAAAAAAGTTAGAAGATGAATATGGACAGAAAATATTAGATGCTAGAGAAGCGCAAGAACGACAAAAAATCCTGGAGTTTGAAAGGCGTAGCGGCTGAAGAAATACACTATTAAAAAAACCAGGACAAGTCCTTTTTACAAATAATCAGGAATGTCCTTTTTGTAATGTTCCAGTAAAATATGTTTTGGACGGCTGGAATATGAACATAATGATAAGTGGATTTTCTGACCTGTCAATTCCATATAATGCGGATTATCAGGATGACCAGCTTACCTTCAAATTTAATCCAGATATCATCCGTTCACTTAGGATGCTGGCTTTAAAAAGGAATACGACTGCTACAACGTTACTTGAAGCTGTAGTTCTATTGCTGAAGGAAAATAAAGAGCGTTAATTATCGAAGTAGTTGATTCTCGGAGCTAGCTAGCAAACCCTCTTTAGTCATATTTATCAGCCTAAAATCCACGCCTGAAACCTTGATGCCCAGCGTGATATAACCTAATCCTTTTAGTTGACTAAAAATAATTACGTACTTCCTCCCCTGGCAGGCCACTCCTCTGAATCACAGCAGTATCACGAACAGATGTACTTACAGTGCGGCATGATAACTCAGCGATTATGTTAAGAATATTCCTCAATCCTTCACTCATTGCCATATCT
>WJXE01000095.1 GCA_009665115.1 Nitrosopumilales archaeon | reverse complement strand
ACTGGCTGCAGTAGTGCTAAGGTGAGTGAATCTGAGAAGTGTAATTAAAACAGATTCGGGCATCCCCGTAAGGAAAGTCTACAAAAAGAATTCACTACGGAAAAAGACTCAGGACCAAGAACCCGGTAGATTTCCGTACTTGAGAGGAATCTATCCCGATATGTACCGGGAGCGTCTATGGACAATGCGGCAATATAGCGGATTTGGGAGTGCGGAAGAGACGAACAATAGATTCAAATTCCTACTTTCTCATGGCCAAACAGGCCTTTCCTTAGCGTTCGACCTCCCTACACAAACAGGTCGTGATTCAGATGACTCACAGTCGGAAGGCGAAGTCGGAAGGACAGGAGTGGCAATCAGCTCGCTCAAGGATATGGTGACGTGCTTCGAGGGTATCCCGATGGATAAAGTCAGTACCTCTATGACAATTAATTCAACCGCGTCGACCTTGCTTTCACTGTACATTAGTGTAGCTGAGTTACAAGGCTTTTCTCCAGGGAAGTTAAGAGGCACTACACAAAATGATATTTTGAAAGAGTATATTGCCAGGAATACCTACATTTATCCTCCAAAGCCATCAATAAGACTCATAGGTGACACTATAGAGCATTGTTACAAGCATGTACCGCAGTGGTACCCGATCAGCATATCGGGTTATCATATGAGAGAAGCAGGCTGCACCGCTGTCCAAGAATTGGCCTTCACTTTTGCTAACGCAATAGAATATATCAGTACATGTGTAGATAGAGGAATTAAAATAGATGACTTTGCTCAGAGATTATCATTTTTCTTTTGTTGCACAATGGAATTCTTTGAGGAGGTCGCAAAATTTAGAGCTGCCAGGGAGATATATGCTAAAATAATGAAGGATATCTTTCATGCCAAGAATGCAAAATCGCTCCATCTACGGTTTCACGTCCAGACGAGTGGCGAATCATTAACCGCTCAGCAAGTTGATAATAATATCGTCAGGGTCACAACACAAGCGTTAGCTGCTGTACTAGGTGGATGTCAATCATTGCATACAAACTCTCGTGACGAAGCCCTTGCTCTGCCAACAGAAGAATCTGTGAAAGTGGCACTTCGGACGCAACAGATTATCGGGGCAGAAACGGGCGTAACGAAAACAGTCGATCCGGTTGGCGGGTCTTACTATATCGAATCCCTGACCCAGACAATCAAGGAGGAAGTTGAAAAATATTTGAAAAAAATTCATCGGATGGGCGGGGCGTTGGCAGCTGTCGAAAGAGGATTTTTTCAAGATGAAATAAGGAAGAACGCATACAGACTGAAAAAGGAAGTGGACTCGGCTGAACGCATTATCGTTGGTGTGAACAAATTCCAAGATAGTGAAGGTGTCGAACCCAAGATAAGTATGTTAGATAATGAAATTGAAATAAGGCAAGTTGCTCGGCTTAAGGATTTCAAGAAAAACCGTGATAAAATAAAAGCTGATGCCGCCATCAGCGCACTCCAAAAGGCCGCGGAGAATCCTGATGAAAATTTGATGCCCCACATCATCAACGCCGTGAAAAGCAACGTGACTCTGGGTGAAATAAACAACGTCTTTAAAGAAGTGTTCGGTATGTTCGAACCAAAGATAGCATTTTAAATTCGGTAAAAAAACTCTGAATGACAATAAACAACGTTTATCTTGCGCGTCAATCGGGCTCATGGATGCATAGACTGGTATATCACTACCTGCTAGTATCCTAGAGAGATATCACTACCGTTGTCCAGCAAAATTGCCGATATCGGGTTGGCGAAGGAGGGACAAATGTCATACAGATGGGCTAGGGCCCATATGACAATATTAGACAAGATTAAGATCAGAAAGGAAGGTAAGAAGCCGTTATCAGGTTATAAATTAGGATTTTGCTTACACATTACAAAAGAAACGTCGGTTTTAGTAATTACCGCAAAAATGTTAGGTGCAGGGATCGCAATTTGTTCTGCAAATCCCTTATCCACACAAGATGATGTGGCCGCATTTTTGTATTCAAAGGGCATAAGGATTTTCGCATGGAGAGGACAATCGGAAAGGCAATATCGTGAGTGCATTAATAGCGTTCTCCAATTTCGACCAGATATTCTGACAGATGATGGGGGTGACCTACATATCGCTGCTCATAAACTAAGAACAACTCGGTTCTATGGCGGAACTGAGGAAACCACTACTGGTGTGAGGAGGTTAGAGATATTACAGTCAAGGAAACGCCTGAAATATCCTGTGATAGCGGTGAATAATGCATATACAAAACATTTATTCGATAACCGATATGGAACAGGGCAAAGCACAATTGATGGGATCTTGAGGACAACTGGGTTGTTTCTGTCAGGGAAACAAGTAATAGTATGCGGTTACGGCTGGGTAGGAAAAGGTGTATCTGTCAGAGCAAGAGGGATGGGAGCAATTGTTACCATAACAGAAATTGATCCCATAAAAGCTCTAGAAGCACACATGGACGGATTCAATGTTAAACGATTATCCGAGATTGCGCAGCTTGGTGACATATTTATAACATGTACCGGCAACAGGCGTGTTATTAGAGAAGAGCATATGATAAAAATGAAGGATGGGGCGATACTTGCTAACGCTGGACATTTTGATGTCGAAATAGATATCGACTATCTTTCTTCTCAAGACAAATTTCCCGTTTTGGTGAGGCCTAACGTAGACTGCTTTAAATTTCGTGATAAGAAACTATATCTGTTAGCAAAAGGAAGGGTTATTAACCTAGTTGGTGCCGAGGGGCATCCACCTGAAGTGATGGCATTATCGTTTGCCAACCAGTTATTATCAATTTTATTTCTTGCAAAGAATTATCACTCATTGGAAAACAAAGTCCACAATGTTCCGCCTGACATCGACATAAATGTGGCTCACTATGCTGTCGAAGCAGCAGGTCTAAAGATTGATGATTGTTGATTCCAATCCATATCATGCTCTAGCGTAGTCTATAACAGAAATATCGCCAACTACTAATTGCCCAGAGGCACTAAGTTAGGGATAGCTTAAAATCTGATCCAAACCGAGAAATTTTTCTGTGCTAGGTGTCAACGAGAAAATCACGAGTGCTGTCGTAACGAGCGCTCTTCCATATGCAAATGGTGAAATTCATCTAGGTCATATTGCTTCTACTTACCTGCCAGCAGATATTTTTACACGATATTCTCGGCTAACAGGAAGGAAAATTTATCATATTTGTGCTTCCGATGATTTTGGAACTCCCGTGCTAATTAACGCAGAAAGGGAAAACAAAAGTCCTAGCGACTATGTCGCTTTTTGGAATAGGCGAGATTATGAAGATTTCACGACGTTAGGAATATCTTTTGACAGTTTCTCTAGTACAAGTTCTAAAGAAAATTGGCAGTTTGTACAATACGTTTTCAAAAGGCTTTCGGAAAATGGTCACATTTACGAACGAGACGTAATACAGTTTTATTGTAAATTCGATAACAAATTCCTGCCCGATAGATATGTAATAGGAAAATGTCCTTTTTGCGGAGCCGAAGATCAGTATTCCGATCTTTGCGAAAAATGTGGACGTGTTCCTGATGAGATTCTAGAGCCTCGATGTGCGATATGCGGAAATAAACCCATCAAGAAACAGAGCAAGCACTATTTCTTTAGACTCTCTGGTTTCTCGAGCCAGCTAAAAACATGGCTACATACTAGCAGTAATCTTCAATCCGACGTTAAAAATTATGTCATTAACTGGATAAACGAAGGACTACGGGACTGGGATATAACGAGAGATTTATCATGGGGCATACCTGTACCGTTGCAAGAGGCCAAGGGAAAGGTATTCTATGGTTGGTTCGATAATCATCTCTGCTATATCTCCACACTATCTGCCTATCTTCGGCAGTCTGGGGTGGAGGGTAAAACATTTTGGAACAGCTCTGAGATCTATCACTTTATTGGCAAAGACATCGTGTATCATCATTACCTAATCCTTCCAGCAATGCGGATGGGGATAGACGAAGAGTACAAATTGCCGGATTATATACCGAGCAGAGGCCACCTTCTGCTTCATAATCAAAAGATCTCGAAAAGTCGAAACTGGTATATTGGTCTCAGAGATTTTACATCAACCTTCGCTCCTGACTATTTGAGATTTTACCTAGCATCTATCACGCCTTACTCCCAGACAGACATCAATTTTGATTGGGACGTATTTTCTGAGAAGATTAACAACGAACTAATTGCAAATATAGGGAACTTTATAAACCGCGCGTTGTCTTTTACCCAGAAAACATTTTCCGGAAAGGTCCCCAAACCTGCAGAATATGATTCCGATGATAATCTTAGTCTGTCACAGATTGCAGGAATAGCACAAGAGGTAGGTTGCTTGTTGTCGGCACTTGAAATCGATAAATCGTTGAAAAGAATTCTGAGATTTACTACTCACTTTAATCAATACTTCCAAATAAAACAACCCTGGGCCCGTAAAGAAACTGCTATGACAACGTTGTTTATTGCAGTGAACGCCGTAAGGTCAATAGCAGTCATGTTAGAGCCTTTTATCCCATTTTCTTGTGAGAAAATATGGTGCCAGTTGGGCATGACCGACAGCATACACCAACAACCCTGGTCGTCTGCCTCGCAGATGAGAATTTCTGCTGGGCATTCACTTGGCAAGGTCGAACCTATTTTCAGCAAGATCGAAAGAGAGATAATAGAACAACAAAAAAAAGGTCTTGGCATGCACAATGGTCGATAATTTAAAGCGCGGACTAATGGTGGGACGTTTCCAACCATTTCACAAAGGACATCTTTGCCTCGTTGGACAGATCTTTGAAGATTGCGACGAGGTAGTTATTGCTATCGGAAGCGCCCAAATCAACTACAGCTATACGGATCCGTTTACTGCAGGAGAACGGATAATGATGATACATGCCGCTTTGGTAGAATCGAAGATAGATTTGACAAAATGCCACATTGTACCTGTGGTAAACGATGAAAATAATGCTAGATGGTTTGGACATCTTAAATCTATGGTACCTCATTTTGATATTCTGTATTCTGGCAACGAATTTGTTACAAACTTGGTGTCGGGTCAGACTGAAATTCTGAAACCTAGGTTTAGTAGGAGGAAAGAATACAATGGCACAAATATTCGTAAACTTATGTCAGGATCACATCGCTGGAAAAAACTTGTTCCAGACGCTGTGGCCGGAATCATTGAGCAAATAGACGGTGTCACAAGAATTCGATTTCTTTTAAACGAGAAATTATCAGAGAGAGAGAAAAATGTAATATGATGACTGACCTTTGAACTATGCAAAAAAGACGATGAAGATTTACCCCACAAATTGACGCTGATGTGCATCCACTTGACACCAACTACAGAACCTCGTCAATAACGTTAGCAATAATCAGCAACTAAAATTAGGACAGATCCAGAAAGCCACTCCAGTTAATGTCGCGTCGCATTAGCTCTATGCGAATTAGTCTAGTCCTTCGTTGGAGCCTCGCAAAATTCCATTAGGACGCCATTAATCGATTTGGGATGAATAAAAGTAATTCTTCTCCCATAAGATCCAAGCCTCAGTCCGCCAAGGGTCTTCATACCATTTGCGGTGGCCCTAGAAATGTCTTTCTCGATATCATCCGCAGTTATGGCGACATGATGTATTCCTTCACCTCGGTCGACTAGAAATTTTTTAATTGGGCTATCTTCGGCTGTTGGTTCCATCAGCTCAATCCTCGTGTCCGCTAATTCTAGCATTGCAACTCGGACCTTCTCATTATGAACTATTTCTACTTCTAAACGGTCCACTTTCAGAATTCTTTGGTAGTTTCCTATTGCTTCATCTAAATTGTTAACAGCAATAGCTATATGATCTATTCGCATTTCGTCTCCCAGTCTCTACTATCTGACAATCTGATTAATAATGATAATTCAAGCCCGCAAAAATTGATAAGATGATCACAGTTACCTGCACATCCCAGATGGTAATAAACCGAGGTTATCAAGAAGAGAGCATTTGATCTAATTTCTTTAAATGCGTAACCAAGTTATATAACACTTCGATTTTATTCTTGGGCGAGATTGCATAACGTACGACATTGTCTATAAACGCACTGATTGGAATGACCTCCTCTCCTAGAACTTCAATCCCCCTGGATGTGAGCAAGTAGGACTTTTGAGACGGAGCAGATTCGACGCCACTAAGAAAATAATTATGTGCATCACCCATCGCGGAGCTGGCGTTAATATACTGTTCTTTCAGTATTTCAGTTTCATTTGCGATTTCTTGTTCCATAGCGCTCATCTTATCAATAAGTTGGTTTATTCGCAGCATACTTTCATCTATCGCAGTAGAAGACAAATAATTTCCAGGCCTTAAGACTTGGTAAGTTAGTGGAGTGAATAAAACATTATTAATGTTATTCGACAGCCACTTTCTCATTGTGTTCCGTTTGCTCGTCCATTTTCTTTAATTCAGTCAGCAAGAATTGCTTATACTTGTCTCGCTCTTGTTGTGTCATTCTATCAAGATTTGAGCTGAGTGTGGTTCCTATCGTAGATACTCTGTCGATCAGATCTAGTGCCATAAATTTACCGACACTCCCTACCCTTAGCATCACGTCAACTTGCTTCTGTAACATGTTATGAACTGACTGTATATCAGCAGTCATTTCAAGCCCTCTGGCTGTAATTTTGTACCTCCCGTTCTCTGTCTCATCTATAAGCCCCTCTTCGAGTAACCGACCCAGCATGGGGTAAATTAATCCAGGGGACGGCTTCCATTTTCCCTCACTTTGGAGAATAGCTTTATCAATAATTTCTTTGCCTGATAGTTGTTGGTCTTTTAACAGGCCGAGCACATAGTGCCTTGAGAATCCTCTGGGAATCACACTTCCCACCCTCGAAAACCAATTGGATAGCATATCACTAGTAATATCGCTAGTGACTTATTAACGTTTCTTTGGATACGGTTCTGTTGCGAACGCGGGTGCTAAGAATGGCTGTTGTATGTCGGGCGCTTTTGTTGCGCGT
>WJXE01000094.1 GCA_009665115.1 Nitrosopumilales archaeon | reverse complement strand
GTACATACTAATGCTTATAGATTCTGCGCTTGGTAATAAGTAGGAGTAGATTGAGACGTGTATAAATTTGAGGAAGCTAACACTATTTTTCCAACACACTACAATAACCGTATCAACTTTTAATCCATTACAAACTAAATCCCCCCTTAATAATATACACCCCACGCCCCACGCTACAGGAGTAGCTAGCGTAACTCATTTCTTATCAGGAACTATTTCTTATCAGGACTGTTCATTGTCCTCTAAGTAATTCTGCAGCTATTCTGAAACCCACGAACAAGGACACAAAAAGATAAGCGACCACAGTATGAACTTCTCTTTCTCTCACCTTAACCGAATGCTATTATTAGTTTCAGTCTTTTTCGTGTATCAAAGTCAGTATAAACAACAGATATAACAAGTGGACTGGAGCGGTAACATGTAGAGAATGACAGTCATAAAAATAGGAGATAGAATTAAGCTGATTAGCACCGACAATCCTTATACTAGATTAAAGCCCGGTGATTCTGGTGTAGTCTGGGATATTACGACCTTTGAGTTTAGCGATGAGGAAACGAAGCAAATCTGGATTCGTTGGGATGATGGTGGCAGTCTAGCCCTCATCGAAGGAAAAGACGAATGGGAAATTATAGTGAGTGAATCAAAATAAGTGAACATTATAATTATTGCAGTAAAAATCTTGATAGTAGTTGTCGGTATGCGGTTTGCTTTTGCATGACTACCCAGTCGGCAAATTCTCGCGACAGCTTGGAAGAGGTATTTGCTAACAAAAGGGAAGACTGTTATCGGACATTCCATTAACGGTATCCACTAATTTATAGATCTGTTTTTATTATCAGATCATGAGAAAGTTATCAGCACGGATTTAAGACAGAAGCTGACGACAAAGCCCTTCTTTATCTCTCCTCTTTAAGTCTAACTTCGTAATGCTGTCAATTAGTATAGAATTTCTACTCTTGAACTAATTTAAGAATGGCGTTTATTATCTTTCCGTGGTCAACATCAACTTCAGCTGTTACCAACAGGAGATGATCATTGTCTAAAGGTACTGTGATTCGCTTGATATTTTCATATTCTGCCATTGCATACTTTCCTAGTCCAATTTTTGATGCAAGTGTATAACGTAATCCCCACCTAGCAAGTGCTTGCAAATTTGATCTTCTCGTTTCCTCTCGAGAGAGCAGATCTTTTACACCTTCGCGCTGTCCGCCGTACAGAATCTCACCAGTATCGTCACATACTCCAGCAAAACGAACTCTTGGATCAAGAGCCATAACTTGTTGACATAGTTTTGAATAATCCATGAACATGGGATTATTAGGTGTGATTCTAATAAGAATTTAATCTTAGAACATCCCGTGTAGTTAGGTATTTTACAAACAAACTCAATAATAATATAAGGATATTTTGAATTCATCATGAGACAAATACTAAGCCCCCTTTTCCATGACTTCCCAATCTGGTAAATTATGCCTTCCTTACCAGACGGGAAAGAACTACACAGGTCTATCCATAAAGAGGCAGCAGTGTTTTAACCAATCGTAAAATGATAACTTGTTTCTATATTTTTGGACTCTTCATCTACTTCGATAGGTGCCGTTAATATCTTGCTTCTTCGGGTTGATGATTGCAAAACCACCTTGGTATCTTTGGGAAGGCAATGTCCTCCTATTCCTTCTTTTGGCTCTAGAATATGTCAAAAAACATAATTTGCTTAGATTTAATAGTACATGATGTCAAGATATTACTAGGAATTCAATTGGGTCTTACAAATCGCATTACAACTTTAGTAAAGCAGAAGGTGAATATTCTTCTTAATAGATTCGAAGATCCTAGAGAGGGGCTTGATTATTCTTATACCAAGCAGATAGAACTGTTAAACAAGTTAAGACGAGGTATCGCAGAGGTAATCACTGCCAAAAAGCAGCTTGAAATGCAAAAAGCTAAACTTTGGGAAAATATTCGTACTCTTGAGGAACAAGCACGTCGCGCAATTGACCAAAGTAGAGAAGATCTAGCTAAACTGGCGTTGGAACGAAAGAACGCAAATATGTTACAATTGCAACCCCTAGATAAACAGATTGTAGAAATGAAGACTGAGCAGGATAAACTTGAACAAACAGAGAAACGGCTGGCTACAAAAGTCGAAGAATTTAGATCAAAGAAGGAGGTCTTAAAAGCGCAATATTCTGCAGCTGACGCACAAGTACGAATCAAGGAGAGTGTGACAGGCGTCTCAGAAGAAATGGCTGATGTAGGTATGGCAATGAGCCGAGCAGAAGATAAAACAGAGAAAATGAAAGCAAAAGCACAAGCCTTGGACGAGATGATGGGTTCGGGTGTTCTTACGGATTACACTTCGAATAAGAGTGACGACATTATTGAAAGCGAGCTGGAAAAAGTTAGTGTGACAGCATCGGTTGAGGAAGAATTAACAAAGTTAAAGGCTGAACGTGCGAAAAAGAAGAAAAAATCTGCATCCGAGCAGCAACAAGAAAAAGATGTCCAAGTGAGGGAAGACCAAGTACAGGGACAAGAGGTTCAGGCGTAGGATTAATAGAATTGACAAAAACTCCATAATAGTGACCTTTTGATTTAGGTTTACAACACCCCATCTTATCAGATGTCAGAAAGCGATTGCGATCACCTACAAGTGAGATGACGCCACTACTGAGGAGCTTTTCGTGTTGATGTCATTGAAGTACCTGGCTGATGGTTACAATCAGCTGGTGAAAGTTTCTAATGCGAATATTGGTCTTGAACGCTTCTGATAAATGCAAACACGAGATGTGTCCATGTGCAATTATTGATAGATAAATGCTTCCGATAATTGATCCGTATCATAGAGACGCCTGCGTTGTGGTTGCTTTGAGTAAATAAACACTAAGCTGTTTGTCATGAAGTTTGTTAGTAATCCCGTTAAGAATTGACAAGTTCGCACGTAAACAACAAAACGCGGCGGATCATTAATGGGAAGTAAAAAAATAAAGATCCAGCTCGAGGATGCTGATGGTGGAAAATATGATCTTGCGTTACAAGGGAACATATCAAAGACGAAGATTATCAAATTCATCGAGGTTCTAGATCTTTTAGAAATAGAAGGAAAGGATCCCGATTTTGAGAATAATACAAAGTTCAGAGACAAGGACGACTTTACCTCACTAGGTTCCAAGATATGGAATCTCGTAGAGCAAAAATTCCCAAATACTGCCTTTACTTCATCGGATATCCTAGAACTCTACGAGGATGAGTATCAGAAACCAATAAAGCTTAGTGCAATTGCAACATATCTTTCTAGGTATTCCGAAAGGGGTAAGCTGTCCAAAAGCAAGAAAGGGAAGGAATGGTTGTACAAGGTAGTCAAAAAACAACCAACTGCGGAACAACGGCTGGAAGAAACTTACGAATTGCCTAGCAGGCCATCTCATGACTTCTCCAACTGATGTAAATGCAGCACGGAGATCTGGAATTAAAAAGGTCAAATTGCGACCATATGAGTTGAATATAAGATCTGCAGACAGAAAGTCTATGTTGCAGACCGAAAGAAACAAGAACTATGATATCACTTTCATAAGTCTTGTCGTTGTCATAAATTGATTCACCGTTCGTGTTCTTTAGAGTGGCCCATACTGTATGATTAGAACCATCAACAAATACTCTTTATTTTGCATTCAGTCAGAACGCCTTAGTACAAATGTTAAGACTAAACTTGTCACTCGTGTTTTTTTTGATAATCTTTGCATAGATTGTTAGAGCATTACAATTGATCACTAGCTGATCATAATAAACCTAATTCTATTCCATCGTGTTTCCGACATACGTGTATATCAAAAAAAGTAGAATGGCTATTGAGTATTAACTTGCGCTTACCTATTTTTTGAAAGCCCCTTTTTCAGGTCATCAAAGTTCATTACCGGATGCACTTCCACTTTGGCGTTCATTCCTTGGAATAGTGGCTCCAACAATGCAGGTATCTGATCATTACTTTCGATATTAACTATGAAGCCCATTGTCCTATCCCCATCAGCCGCAAAGAAATGAGCCGATTCAGGCTTGGCTTTGCTCATGTAGTCTTCAAGATTCTTTAGAAAATTTGGATCCTGTACCATTTTGTTTCCAGCTTCTGTAGGAATTTTGGCTCGAATTAAAAATCTCATTATTCAATGAAAAGTCGACTGCATTTAAAAAGATAGCTCCCTTCTAGAACATGATTTAAGACGGTCATTCAATTATTTTAGCTGCTTCAGACAAGGCTTTAGTAATTACATTGCCTTAACTTGCAATTCCACCGTTTAGAGAAATTGAAGAATTTCTTGATAAGATTATAAAAGATAATGCAAGGTACTTTTCAAGGGAAATAACCAATATGAGATAACAAGCATACTGCACCAACGGTAAAGTCTCCTGAACTGGATCCACAGGATATGAAAACCAAATCAAGAATATATTACTTAATTTTAGGATGGGAGTATATCGGCTATCGGCAGTCGATATCGTACTAGAGAAATCTTGTGGGATTCAACAAGATTCAATCTCACGTTATTACCGAATTAAGATCTCTTTATAATGTGGTTTGCAAATATGTCTAATGCTTCAACTTCTCTAGATGGATCCAAATCAACTATAAGATATTGAATACCAGCATCTTCAAGAGATTCCTTTTGTCTTAATACATCTTCAGGTGTTCCATATATGGCAAATTCGTTAATTTGTTCTTCAGGTATTCCCTTAGTGATCTGCTGCAATCTTTTTCTCGCCATCTCTTTGTCGTCGTCGATTACTACAACACCAAGTTTCGTTTTAAGAATAGAATCATAATCTCTACCCACACTCCTGCAATGCTCCTTTAAGATACTCAGTTTTCTTTTTACGGTTTCGGCAGATCCAAATAGGTTACACGCGTCAGCATACTTTGCTACGATTCTTAGAGTCTGCCGTTCTCCATTCCCTCCTACCATAATAGGAGGTGAGGGTTTTTGTATCGGCTTGGGATTACAGAATGCATTCTTGATCTGATAATACTGGCCATTAAATGACGCTGAAGGTTCCTCGGTCCACATCTTACGTATGATTTGGATGGCTTCTTCTAATCTTAAGAATCTCTCTTTAGCTGAAGGAAAAGGGATACCGTACGCTGATGATTCTTCTTCGTTCCAAGCTGCTCCTATTCCCATGAAAAGTCTTCCTTTACTGAGTACATCAAGTGTTGCACCAATTTTTGCTAAAATCGATGGATGTCTATATATAATGCCAGTCATGAGGGTTCCCAATTTTATTTTAGTAGTCATTCCAGCTAGAACTGAGATGGTTGTCCAGCTCTCAAGCATAGGTTCTTCTGGCTTTCCTACAAATGGAATCTGGTGGAAATGATCCATTACCCAGAAAGAATCAAAACCTCTATTCTCTGCTCTCGTAACTAGATTCTTTAAGGAATCGACAATCTGAGAAGTATCGCGGTTTCTGTAATCGAAACTAAAAACAGGATGCTGTAAACCGAACTTCATAATGTTATGATCACTCTTATCATATCAACTTACAAGCATCCTATCTAGATATAACTGTCTCCTTCACATCAGAGTAAAACCCACGACAAAAAGCCACGCACCTGCACGCACAACCCAGTATTCTTCCGATAGGTTCTATTATACCAGTTGTGTTGATAGTAGAGCTTTATTCCCAACACAATTCTATCACACGTTTCAGAATACATTTCCTTCTGAATTTACATCAATACCTATTCCTATAATGTAAATAATCAAAATGCCAAGTTACACATAATCTTATAATCCCCGACTTACGATCCTATTCTTTCTATAAACAGAAAACATACCTGGATAATCATTCATTTTTACTCTTGTTGAAAAGTCAGATTACGTTAGTGTAACACAAGTAATCTATCTTGTTTTCTTGATAGCCGCATTAATTTGCCATTAGTAGGTAAATTAATGACGATAACTAACGACAGTTGGGTCGTCTGAGATCCACTTGCTTGCATTAAATCCTTCTAAGGGTGCCCAAATTCTTCATCACTGCTGTATTAGATATCCATTTTTTTGTAAGTTTCCGAATTAATGTATTGTGCTTGTAATCAGGGTATCATCCTAACTAAACTATGGTTCTGGATTGACATATACATGCTGTAAGCCAAAATGAACCGTTTTTAGCTGTGATTACTCCTGTTTCTCCCAATGGGTTTCTGATGTTTCTCCTCATGCTTTTTCTGATGCCTCATTGCTTGATTGTATGGCTTGTTCAATATTCAGGTCTGCACTATGCTCCCTCTATCAAATCGAGAGCAATCTGAATCCTGACCTATAGCAAAGACTGCGCATTATCAAAATGTGCAAGTTATCTCAAATACTAGTGCGCAGAAAGCACTAGACTAAATTTCTTCAAACGGCTTACTGGATCAACTGGCCACGATAACATTCTGAATTGCTTTTAGGAAATACTACTTAAGTAGTTTGATTAGATAGTAGAAAGTATGCAGACATGCAAATCTTGTGAGAGGGTGAGGTTCTTTTCAATAAATTTTATATTTTCAAAGTCCATATGTAATGAATGCTACATGTGGCAAAAGTCACTATGTAACAAAAAAGCTTTATAGTGAGGCTTCGTAGGTATAAGCATGGAAATAGGGACGGCAACAACAACTGTAACGATAAACAACCATAGAAGACAGATTGAAGCTTTACCCAAAGTTGAACTATTTCTGGATAGCAAGGGGAGAGGCAGCAAGCAGACTAGAAATTCATACCTTACATCTTTGGTTCATTTTTCAGAGTTTATTTCTGCCAAGTATTCGAAATACGATATAGAGACTATCCTAAAGCCTTTGCTTTCAAATGAAATTGACCTTTATCAATTTCTTGATGCATTTGTATCATTTGATTCAAAAGGGGTTCTATCCGTTAAGAGTAGAATTTTACATTTAGGTGCAGCGAAGTCCTATTTGGCATATCATAATATAGATATAATTCCGTCAAAATTCAAGAACAGAGTTACACCACCACGGCTATAC
>WJXE01000093.1 GCA_009665115.1 Nitrosopumilales archaeon | reverse complement strand
GTGGATATATAGAGCAGGAGGAGCCCGTAAAACGAGCACTAAAAGAAATCGCAGAAGAAACTGGTTTGAAGAACGAAAGTGTAACGCTCATTCGCATTGGCGAGCCTTTAGAAGCAGTTGAATTTGATGATCCAAAGATAACATGGGTTGTTCATCCATTCCTTTTCAGGTCAAATACGGATCAAATCAGAATTGATTGGGAACATGACGAATACAGATGGATAAATCCAAAAGAAATAAAAAATTATGAAACCGTACCAAGATTAGGGGATGCATTCGATAGCTTGCTAGTCTAAGGTACGACGACCAATTATGGGTTTTTCTTTCTTTTTGGCGCTACTGATGTTATCGACCGTGCGATAGGCAAATCAGAGCAGCCAAGTTTTTGCCTGATAAAATATTATTAGTGGGGGTTTTCGACACTAATATTCTTGAGATATTCTCAAGATAATACCATACTTATCATACCTAGATAAGGCTTTTAAAACATGATATCGCATTGTTTGATTTTTATTATAACTTTACGCCTGGATGATAAGAATAAGTCATGAGTATTTTACAGACAAGAAATATTTCCTTCGTTACTTAGTAAATTATTGGTTCTGCTTCTTCTTGCTGGATTGTCATTCTTTTATTTTATCCAATTCTGCAGCCATCACGTTAGACACGCGATATAGATTGGTTCTGCATTCTAAAATAAAATCTTTCATCCATGGGATATCTTCAGCCTCAGAGACGACCTTATGTTCTTCTTCTTGTTTCTGTGCCGACGTCACGTCCATTGGAAACTATTTTCAGGCTGATTTTCTGTTATTGGCAGGAATGTTAAAAGTTAGCCTACAAAATAATTAATTTGTAGCCAATAATGGTGATCTTAGATAATCATTGCTTAAAGGTACGTTTGCGCTGGTTTCAGCCCCCTTTGGAGCTGAAACGACATCAATAACTCAGAGCATCTTAAGCTAACTTTGTTACCATAGAAAAAGTACGTAGTGCGGGCGTCGGGATTAGCCAATGAAATGTAGCTCGATTAGTAACAAACCGATCTAGTCGGGAGACATCACAAATCTGGCAATATGTATTACAGTCTAAAGGCGCAATTGTTTTAGGCCTCATAATGGCATTGGATGGATTGGAGCCTGTAGAGAAATTCCCTATCAAGATTGGGGGAGAAAATACTCCCCTTAGCATTATTGTTAGTGTTTTAAGTGTAGGAATTCCAACTACATCTAATGTTGTGCGAGAACAGCCATTGCTCCGCGTATTCTTGCTAGTATTATTTTTGTCATACTTATCTCACCTTGTTAACGAAGGGTTATAGTCTCCTATCTAAGAAATAGCAGATCTGCGAATCTGTAATCTCTAAAAAAAGTGAAAAGAGAATGTTGGCTTCAGCCGCTACTAAAAAATGTCCCTACTGTCAGACTTATTGCAAAGATTACAAAAATGTTTGGGACTACAGATTAAGAGTTAAACGAATTGGCCTTTTGGAGTAATGGATCGCTTGTACAGAATCATGATTACAATGCTTTTCTTAAAGAGCTGCAACGGATTGGAGAACATATGTCAAAACAAAAATAGGGAAGCAGTTTTCTTGTCATTATCGGCCTTGATAATTAGGGATAAGAATTGGAGCAGCTAACAACTCCATTAGTAACGGCTTTGTGTACCACCGCTTTACTTGTGAGATTTTGTTGCTCTTGTCCCTCTGTAGGCCAAAATGGTCTCCTATTTCTCAGGCTGTCACCCATTGGGAAGTGTATCGCGAATGCAATACGGCTATATCACAAACAAAACAAACAAAAATATTCAATATTGTTTCTGGGGAAGCCACCATTGGAGAACACAAAATGGCATTGTCTACGCTTAACTGGACGTTGAGACTACCAAATGAAATGTCACGATCCGCCTAGCTCCGCATTTTCATTAGATTTGCAATTTCTATAATCCTAGCGAATCTTGGACTGTTTTACAAGTTCCCTCAGGTGCGCCAGCGACCTTACCTGACCGCCATTGACTTTCTTATAAATTCCCCAATAAATTCCTCTAGTTATATCATTTCTATCCTTCAATACCTTTAGATGGTGTCTCATGGCTCTTACCCTGGCTACATAGACCTGTTTCTTGCCTGTTCTTGCTGACTTTTTGCCTTTCTTTGATCCTGTGCCTGTGCCATGTTTCCTGCGGATGGCACGCTTCGCTTCAGCGCGCGCTCTAGAGGTTCCCCGGGGCTTAACCGTCCAGATCGTTCCATTCTTTATGAGGGTGCGCATAGTTTCTCGCGTAATAGAATCTGCTACATCATCAAGTTTATCCGGTTCAAACCTGATCCTATTCACACCTACATCGAGTATTCGCGCAATTAATTCCCTTTTTTTCCTTATATTTACTACCAATTAATGGTTTTCCACCTCTTCCTCGCTTTGTTCAACTGATTTTATCTTTTTGTTCTTCTCGTTTGTCTGTGAGGGTAGTTTCCCTGGATTCAGTATTTTAATACCTAGGCTATTAGCCTTCGCCAGAATCTCTATTCTTTTTCGTGTTCCGACCGTATGTGCTAATCTAGCTGCATCCTTCCTTGCATCAAGTCTGGTAAGATCATTTACGTTGAAAACGATATGATCAATATATCCTGATGGATGAAGACCTCTACCGGCCTTTGGCCCTCGATACCCAATTTTAACAATGCGTGGTACGCCGGAAAACTGCTTTCTCATCTTGTTGTCTTTTCCCTTAGGTTTTCTCCAGTTCTCAGCTAATCGGTCATATCTCCAACTCTCCTGTCTGACAAATTTGGGTCTCGCATCAGAGATTTTTTTTCTAGCCTGAAGGATTTCCTTGTTAATCATTATGTTTACGAATTTAAAAGATAATTTTTGAATAAATACGTTTCTGAATCGGCAACGCCTAATAATTAAATTCTACATGCTAAGTTGATATCGACACCCTACATAAAACATGCAAATATAGATAGATCAATGGAGGGTAATGGACGGAAATAAGAAATAGGGTTGTAAATTAGCGTTGATCTATCAAGTTATCCCACGCTGGCAAAAGAGAAAGGTTAATAGTTTCAATTGTGTTTCATGGATCGTGAAAAAATACGAACTACCTCCGTTACCTTACGCATATGATGTACTAGAACCACATATATCAAAGGAGATTATGACCCTGCACCATGATAAGCACCATCTTGCCTATGTAAATGGCGCCAACGCAGCACTTGAAAAATTAGAAAATGGAAGGAAGAATAATTTCCAAGGTACAGATGTTAAAGCTATAGAGAGAGACCTTTCATTCCATTATGCAGGTCACTTGCTACATTCTATATTCTGGCCTAACATGAAATCAGGTGGTGGCGGAAAACCTGGCAGCGCTCTAGCTGACAAAATTAATGCAGATTTCGGCGGCAGTTACGATGGATTCAAGGCTCAATTTACAGAGGCTGCCAAGACCGTGGAAGGTATTGGATGGGGTATCCTTGCATTCGATCCGCTTTCAGATCAGTTATTGACATTTGGTGCAGAGAAGCACAACTTGCTACTCGGTCCAGGAACTGTTCCATTACTAGTTTGCGACGTGTGGGAACATGCATACTATCTCCAGTACAAAAACGACAAGGCAAGTTATGTTAATGCGTGGTGGAATGTGGTAAACTGGGATGACGTGGCAAAGCGATTCGACAAGCTGCACTTAATAAATATTCTGAAGCGTCTATTGGATTAAGTATCTTTTTCATCTGTTTTTTTTGGTATTGTTATCAGACGACGCTTTCGCTTCTGCAGATAACTTAGAATCAATAGTAATAAGAGAAGACGTACCTTGCATCATCTGATACAGATCCTGATAAACCCTATAGAAGAGGTTTTTCTTTTGGAGAACTTACAAAGATGATACAAAAGAGGATATCAACTAGCGTAGTTGTAATTTTGGATTGTTGTTATAGTGATTCAGCTAAGGTAAGAGTCTTCCTAGTTGACGTGGATCTCTTCGAAGATGTAATTGCTGTATAAAGATAGGTTATGATCGAACTAACGCGGAATTCATATAAATGTGAGTGACAATTAGTATTTGTGGTATAGATGGCAAAAATGCAGAAGAAGAGTATCAATTCACCAGACGAAACGCGAAGCTTTGATAAAGGAAAATTTGATCTTACAAAAATTGGTGATACTAGTATAGGCAAAATGTATCTTGAACCAGGATGGAGCTGGGAAAAATGTGTAAAGCCTCTTGTTAAATCTCAAAGTTGCCAAGCATCTCATACACAATATGTAATATCGGGAAGAATCAGATTCAAGATGAATGATGGGAATGAAGAAGAATACGGACCTGGCGACTTAGCCTATATTCCACCTGGACATAAGGCATGGGTAGTAGGGAATGATCCATATACAGGAATAGAATTAGGAACGATGGATCTATTCCACTCGATATAGAAAGTGGACTATAACCTTGTGTGACAGCATTTGAAATTAAGGAGGCGGAATTTACGTGAGTTTTACCTTCCATGAGAATAGATGAATTCATTCAAAAGCCAATATCACTGGGGAAGTTGAATACCCTAGTACTAACTCATGTTATGAATGGAAACAAAAAAAGCCTAGAAAAAAGAGTGCGTTTTTAATACCAGAACAAGGGCAGCATAAGTATAAGCATTTGATGGCACTTGTAATATATAGTACATCTAAAAGTACAGAAATAGATGACTAATGCATACTAAACTCTTCTAAACTTGATATCTTTTTCTAAAGTATATCTACCAAGCCATAACTGTGTATATCCGTTATGTGTGCTCATCTGAACCAAATCCATTCCGGTAGTCTTCCTAATTTTTTCTAGTGCTTTGGCATCTGCAAAGAACTCATTTGTATTGAATATTAGAAATTCCGTATTTCCGTCTTTTATATATTCAAATCCGCAATCTTTCGTACTATCTAAAACATCCCATATCCATTCCTCACATTCATCTATTGGTAATTGCATCGACCGTTTTATTGTACTCATTATCTTGTGCTAGTTCCTCTTATATTCTACAAAAGGGAATTTATAGGTTATAGATTCATGTTATATAATCAATTTTGAATGGAATTGAATCTGATATACAATGAAACATATTTTCCGCTGCCAGATGGTCCCCGATTCACGGGTTAATATTGCGATAAGCACAAGACAATTGCGTACTCGCATTGCCATGAGGTAAGAAAATCAAAAATCATTTTGTACGAATAGTTGAGTAGGGGTAGGGTGTAACCACGACAAACCTTGTCTTTGAGTAGCATTTGTTGTAATAATGTAATACAACAGTGAAAAGCGCGAAGTGGCAATCTATTACAATATATACATTTTGGGATGCACCCACGATGTCTTTTTGATTTTGATCTGTTGCAGATATTAGTTTCGAGCTGGACAAAAAATGAGACATACTGACGAAAAATTGTCAATGTTATCGGTGATGCCAAATATATATCCTGAAGGTATGGCATTATCTTTGTTGCCTCCTCATTGCTTCCCTCTATGACAGTTAACAACTACTTTTGTATAACAGTTATCTGAACTTTTTTAGCAGCATTTGTAATTGTCATAGAGTCTAGTTTGAGTTTAGCTTATCTTCCATTCCACGCCACTCAGGTCGTCTTTGTAATCCCGGATCGATGCTCGAACCACCCATAGGTCACTAGTGAAATGTAGTATCATGCAATGTCGCCCGACGTTTGGATGTCTTCCTGTAGAAAAAGTCTAGTAGCGTTCAATGCGTTGTTCGAGTGATCAAGGAAGGTTCGTATGATCTGCTAATTATAGACATTGTAATGCCAGAAATGGATGGGTTCAGCCTATACGAAGAAATTAGAAAAATAGACAACAAAGTTAAGGTTTGTTTTATCACCGCATTTGAGATAAATTATCAAGCTTTGAGAGCTGTATTTCCTGCTGCCACTACCACTGATGATACTGGATGCCTCATCTGAAAACCAGTTGATATGGATGATTTGGTAAAAAGAATAAATGCGGAGATACGGTAGGAATGTATCTATCTGCCTACCTCCGTGAATGATAATGGTGTAGGTTCGGGTTCTCGAAATGGTTTTGCCGACTCTGGTGGGGTGCTTCAAAGCTGCTGAGGTAAGCCAGGAGTCTCGAAGAACCTATCCCTTAAAGTTGGGTATTTCTTTGGTGCAAGTCTAAATCATGGCATCAATAAATTGATATTTTGAAAGAATTTTTCCAAATATAACTATAATAATACTATGATCAAAATAATACATTAGAATTATAGGCTTTTTTTACAAAAATTAGAAACGTTATTATGAGACAAGCTGCACATATGATTAATGTTATTCGAGAAAATACTGTATTTTTGTACCATAACACAAGGTGCTTCCACGTCTTGAGTCTGATTCTTGGTAAAGGAACTAAACGAAGCGATGAGACGAATGGTGCTCCACATTTTTTATGTGAATCGTGCCTCTGGTGTGCATCTTGCCTTACCCCGGGTGTTATAATTGTTAGATGTCCTAACTGCAACGAACACAGAGTAGAATCAACGACAATATTCGACAATGAGATCCACAGGGGTTACAGTTCGGAAGATTGTGTATGAGTTGAAAACTAAGCTTAGAAAGGTAGATAGTCTATTATGAATATCGCTGAAACAGAGAGGGCATTTCCAATAGTTGCAAAGACATGTGGTTGTACAGAGAAAGACAAAAGGAAGGTGACGTACGAGTTTATAGATTCCTACCATAGTCTTTGTCTTGATAAGAAAGACATTATATATGCAGAGCTAGAAGCATGTGAAAGACTTCTTAAATATACGTTAGATGAACGCGATAAAAAGACCATAGAATCAGAAATAGCAGAAATAAAAATGGCATTGGATCTTTTGACCTAGCCTGTACCTATCATTTGTATACATCAGATATCTCACTTGTATTCCTCAAACCCCTATGAAAAATTTGAGTAGTAGTAACATAATCTGCTGAGCAGCACGTACGTATATTTGTTGGCTGCTTGATAGAAATCACCGCCTTCATGTTTCTATAGATAGTCCTACTC
>WJXE01000092.1 GCA_009665115.1 Nitrosopumilales archaeon | reverse complement strand
GTGCTACAAGACCTAAGACAAAGAATGAGATCGCACTAACAATACTGCTAGCAGGGCTATCATTAATATTTTTAATGGTGGTTGGAAGCCTTCTTTTCTTTGCTAACTTCCTTGGATATATTGCTGATATTGCAATGTTAATTGCGCTTCTAGTAGCTCTGATGCCCACAACAATAGGCGGACTACTATCTGCGATAGGTGTTGCTGGTATTACTAGAATTGGAAGAGATAACATAGTAGCCAAGTCCGGAAAAGGTATTGAAGCAGCTGGAGATTGTGATATTTTGATATTAGATAAGACAGGAACCATTACAGAAGGAAGTAGGAGTGCAAACGAATTCGTACCGTTACAAAAATACACAGAAAGAGATGTGGGACAAGCAGCTTTCGCAGCGTCGATTCATGATACCACGCATGAGGGAAAATCAATAGTACATTTAGCAGAAGAGAAAAGATTTATTCCTCCATTAATAGAAAAAATACTCACCGCCAGAAAAATTGAATTTAGTGCAGAGACCAGATTTAGCGGCCTCGAATTCATGCCAAACAAAAGAATAGCACTCGACACAGATCTACAAGAAGAGGCTACATCAATTCACAAGTTTGAAGATGGAAATGGAGAAGAAGCACCTCGTACTAATGGTCCAAGTAGAGTTAGTAGCATGCTCTCGGAATTAGAGCAGCGAAACGAAGAGGTAAAGATTCTTAAGGGTTCTGTAGATGCAATGCTAAAATTTCTTACACACGTTAATGAAGCTGAGTTGAAATGGAAAGCTCAAGAAATATCTAAGATTGGCGAAACACCACTACTAATCGCAATAAATAGTGAAGGAATTGGTCTTGTTGCTTTAAAAGATAACCTCAAGGAAAACATACGCCAGAAGCTTGACGAAGTTCATGCTACGGGTATCACTACAGTAATGCTTACGGGAGATAATCAGCTAACGGCCCAAGTGATTGCAAAGGAGGCTAATGTAGATCAAGTGATGGCAGAAGCAAAACCCACAGACAAATTAGCAAGAGTTGAAGAAGAACAGAGCAAAGGTCATGTAATAGGTATGGTAGGCGATGGAACCAATGATGCACCGGCATTAGCAAAAGCAAACGTTGGACTAGCAATGAACAGCGGAACTGCTGCTGCAAAAGAAGCTGCTAATATGGTGGATCTAGATTCTGACCCGTCAAAGATATTGAAAGTGGTAAAACTAGGCAAACAATTGCTTATGACACGTGGAGCTATTACAACATTTAGCATAGCTAACGATGTTGCCAAATATTTTGCAATACTTCCTGCTATGTTTGTGGCTAGTAATCCAAAGCTAGCAGTTCTTAATGTAATGCAGCTGCACAGTCCTGCGACTGCTATACTGGCTACATTGATATTCAACGCAATAATGATACCATCACTTATTCCATTATCCTTACGAGGCGTTAGATTTAGACCAGAGCCACCTGAGAAAACCTTCATTAGAAATATGCTTATTTACGGCCTAGGCGGACTAGCTTTACCTTTCGTTGGGATAAAGGCCATTGATCTTTTGCTAACACTTTTCATGAGGTGAATAAGAGTGACAATGAGTAGGGAAAAAGAATTCAAAATTTTAGAGCAAATAAAAAGTCAAATAAACAAGAATGCACTTAGTCCTGCAATCAAAGTTGTAATACTGATGTTGGTGGTAACAGGTATTGTTTACCCTCTCGTTCTAGTAGTAATAGGTCAAAGTACACTCCCATATCAATCAAATGGTAGCCTAATTACCATTAACGGAAAAGTAATTGGTTCAAAACTTATAGCACAAGATTTTAAATCTCCGAAGTTCTTCCATCCAAGACCATCATCAGCGTCAGCGTCAAACGTGGATCCGGATATAACGTCTGAAAATGCCTTGTTGCAAATTTCGAATGTAAGTCAAGCTACTGGGATAAATCAAAATGCCCTTAGAACATTGGTTGAACTCAACATAGAAAGAAACAGAGTCAGCAACATGGTAGCATTTGCGCCTGACTATGTCAATGTATTGGAAATTAACCTGGAATTATTAAATCAATATCCTGACGTTTATAGTACGTTCTTGAATAATGCAGATCCTCAAAAAACAACGGCAGGCATCACCGGCCTGGGAGGGGGTGAATCGTAGTATGGAGGCAATTATAGCCGCATATGTATTATCTCTAGTAGTTGCCTCAGGTGCATTAATGTACTCGTTATTGAGAGCAGAAAAACCGAAGTAGAAAACGGGAAGCTGGAGGGAATCATTATCCGAATATTACGTTCAAAATAGATAATCAATCAACCTACTTTGTTATTGATTTTGTCGTAATTCACGCTCAAAACAAGATCATAGCTAAGCATAAATAATTTTAGAAATATTTGAATAAAATAGAGATAGGGATATGTTCTGACTATCTAAACTCCAATTTAATAAGTGCTAAGTTGTACTAAAAGCACTTTGGTGTACTCGGCTAAGGCATGGATGCTATTTGGCGCTGTAGCAGTAATTATGGGGATTATTACTCTAATTATAATTAATTCATTAAATGCAAAAACATTGATCTCAATCCACAGGCAGCCATTAGCTAGCTATAATGATTGTATTTCACTATTTACTGAAAATTATATAAATGTCAAATGCCAAGACCACTATTGGAAATTTGGTCTACCGGAGGAGTTAAAGTCTACTGTAGATCTTGCAGTTAACGGATACAAAAGCAATGATGTCCCGTTGTCTGCACAAGCGATATTTGGTCCTGTTACTGCCAACATATACCAGTACACAAAAAATGATTTTCAACTTGGATTGAATAATAAGAACGGCGAGAAAATTTATTCAGTTTACAGGGTCAATCCATAGACATTTTAATTAGTGTATAGGACAGTAATTACCTAGTAACAATATGGCAGATGATTATTATTTTGATGAAATCTCTATGCACCTATACCAAAATCAAGTATCTGAACCCATCTACTTGATGAAGCCAAGCCGAGGATCAACACTCTAATTATGAGGTGTTCGAATTTGCTATGGGAAAAAGTTGCCTCAAAATAATTTGATAGCTCTTTTTTGAGCTACAGAGGTAAATGACTTCCTGGGTCATGAAAATATCAGAATATAAGAAATAATGAAGTATCTTCGATCACATGGCGGACTAGTCGATATCCCTTTACATAGTGGCAACTCCACTACGTATTATCGTGCTCAAAGTCGCGTTAAGATATGACAATGGTACCATTCTGATAACAGGCAACGTTCACATACCTTTTGCCTCACTTGATCCGAGAACACATTCATTGAGGGCAGAGGGTTTAGATTACCAAAATATTATAGAGTATCTGAAACGAAGCAATATAGAATATGATGATAATAAAGTTTTAGATCTCATTCCATCTCCAAATATTTCACTAGATGAAACTAATTCTCAGCGTATATCTTTAAGAGACTATCAAAAGAAGGCGCTTGATAACTGGTCTAAAGCAGCTAAGAGAGGAAGTGTAGTATTACCAACAGGCGCAGGGAAGACTGTCATTGGTGTGAAAGCAATAGAAATGGTAAACTCTGCCTCTATAGTAATAGTGCCAACAATTGATCTTATGGATCAATGGACCTCTGTTCTTTCAAAGTATTTTCCTTACATACGGATTGGAAATTTGGGTGGAGGATCAGATGATATTCAAGCAATAACGGTGACCACATACGATTCAGCATATTTAAGAGCATCAAGTCTTGGTAACAAATTTTCCTTGATTATTTTTGATGAATTACACCATCTGGCTGCACCCGGTTATAGGTCAATAGCGGAACGGTTTGCCTCTCCTTTTAGATTGGGATTAACCGCTACAATTGAAAGAGAAGATAATTTGGATAAAGATTTTCCAAGATTGGTTGGTGGGGGTATAGTATTTCGTGTCCATGCTGGCGATCTTGCGAGAGACAAACACCTTGCTTCTTATGAAATAGAAAGGAGGCAAGTAGAGATGTTGCCAGAAGAGGTTCAGGAATACAAAAAAAACTTTGGTGTGTATCAAGTAGCTCTGAAGAAGCTAGGAGTGAGAATGAATTACACCGGAGCCTTCAGGAGATTGATAATGATGTCTGGAAGAAACGCTACTGCAAGAGAGGCAATTCTTGCAAGAAATAAAGCTATGTACATTGCGCTAAATAGCAGATCTAAAATAGAAGAATTAAGGAAAATCCTTTCAGAAAACAAAGGTCTGAAGACAATAATATTTACTCAGCATAACAAATTAGTATTTGATATCTCTGATAGATTTCTGATACCATTTATAACTCATAAATCCGGCAAGGGAGAGAGGCAGGATGCCTTAAACGGTTTCAGAGAAGGAAGATACAATGCATTAGTAACATCCAAAGTGTTAGATGAAGGCGTTGACGTTCCAGATGCAGAATTGGGTATAATTGTCAGCGGAACTGGGAGCAGTAGGGAATTTATTCAGAGACTGGGAAGACTACTTAGACCTAAACCAGACTCAAATAAGAAAGCCAAACTGATTGAGATAATATCTTTAGGCACACGAGAGATTGGAACGAGTACAAAAAGAAAAAAGGCTCTAAACAAAGTAGAGGAGCATGACAACAGCTCCTCATGATAAATAATTATGTAATGAACAACAACTTTCTAGCATGTCCGGTACAATTTTTGTAGTTGATAGGCTTAAGATAAGTTGTATGGCAGCTTACTTACCCAGTACTTTATTTTCCTTCTCACAGAGATAGTTCGCATAGTACGTGAACCTATCTCTAGCTTGCCTCTTCTACGAGTACTCTTACCTATTACGCGAAATGGCTCCGCTGGATGATAAGAAGAACGTTGTTAATGGCAATATTCCATTCATGATTATAGAGTCATGATCAAAACCTGAAATGTCGCTGTCGAACGACACCATGAGAATGGGATGGTCTTTATTATCTAATAATATCGTTGCTCGTTTTACCTTTTCATAAAGTGTACATGAATAGATAGGTTTACCAAGTTTTGATCTCATGTCCTTTCTAGTACTCATTCTGAACACAGATTCTATAAAAGATAGTTCTGATTCATCTACTGTTAATAATGGATCCAATCTATTTCTATATTGAGCTGCAATTATCTTACCCATATTGTTGGCAAAACCTGCGAACCTGATAGAATGGTCTAATTCTAGTATTTGATTACAAATATCACATAGTATGAAATCCTCCGATATTTGTCTGTTAGACATATCAGAATTATAGTCTGGAGCTTCCTATTTCTATCATAGTAGGAGACAGTTTGAATTTATAATAACAGTTTATGATTTGTTTGACGGAATATTGAGCGGAGTTATTCAAGTAACTACTCCGATACAACGAGTGGATGGAAATATTAAAATCGATTGCATGGTTGGCATTGGGTTTTGTATCGACGTTAGCATTACTGGCGCGTGGTTCGATGGCGGCGTCGGCTTCTACGAATGCAATTTCCATGTAGTCCAACCATCTATATTATGGCAAATTTAGAAACATCTATTCTAGGTTGTGGATATTTTAATTTCATTCTATCTAATGTATTGACTATAATTTGAGCGACCGCCCAATTACGGAACCACTTTAAATTTGCGGGGATAACATACCATGGTGCCCAGTGGGTACTACACCTGCTCAGAGCTTGTTCGTATGATTCCATATACTTATCCCAATATTTTCTGACCAGAAGATCACCTTCTGATATCTTCCAGCGTTTTGTTGGATCCATTAATCTCTCTTTGATTCTTTTTTTCTGCTCATCTTTGCTAATATGCAAAAAGAATTTTAATATTGTCACATGATTCTGTGATAGGTATCTTTCAAAATCGTTGATTTGTCTATACCTTGGAGTCAACTCATTCTTTGGAACTAAATTACGAACACGAACTTCAATGACATCTTCGTAATGAGAGCGATTAAAAATTGCTATTTGACCTTTTGGAGGAACTGCCATGTGAACACGCCAGAGATAATCATGCGAAAGATCTTCTTCAGTTGGAACTTTAAATGACTTTACATAGCAACTTTGAGGGTTTAATGCTCCCATTACGTGACGAATTGTTCCATCCTTCCCTGAAGCATCAACTCCTTGCAGTATAATCACAAGAGAACGGCTATTAGCTGCAAAGAGCTTGTATTGTAACTCGGACATTCGACCAGAAAAATGAGCCAACTCGCTCTCAACATCTTCTTTTCTTTTGTCTGCATCATAGTCAGGATCCCAATCCTTCAACTTCAACTTTCTTGTTGTTTTTACTGGCTTTACAAGCAATTTCTGATTCGATCCCATGGGTAATCTTAGTTACCACTATCTTGGATTTAAATTGCAAGATATCTCTTGCTAGATATTGGCAGTCTAAACCGCGTTGTGATACATACATTTTACATGGGTATCTTGTTCTAAATCAAGTTAGCAGGATCGACAGATTAGTGAATCTAATAACTTAGATAATGTAAAATGATAATGAATTAGGGCTCTTCCTAACATTTCTGTTCGTTGTGTTCCTTCTTCGCGTTCTGTATGAGCGTAACCTTTTATTTTTCCGCCGATTTTAATTCCACATACTTCAGCTAGTTTCTCTACACTAAGTTAATAAGAAAAAAAATACTGCAAGATTTTGGAACATTGGTCAGAAAGCAGGAAGAGTACGAATTAGCCATGTTGTGTGTCGAATATTTATCGTTGGATCGGTAAGTGTGCCTCAGCTTTCATTGCGATTTGAGAATTCAAGAATCACTCCGGTTACTGGATTATAATCAAATGAGTAAGCATCGTTTGCAGAAATTGGTATCCATTCTATTGCATTTTCCTTACATGAAGGACATTGAACTACAATAAAACTACATCTTAAGTTAAGATACGATGCACACCAAAGGCATGAATTACATAATAAGAAATCTATTTTTTTGATCCGTGAATTGTTCCTATCATCATGTAGAATATTATTTTTTGACAGAGGATGATAAATTGTCTCAGCAGAAGACATTAAATGATAAGCACTTCCGTACTATAAAACTATCCCGTGAGTTTTGTCTTAACACTGAAGTGTTAATTATTTGACAATAGTCGGAAAAATCTCTTCAAAGATTGGCAATCAGGTGGAGAGCATAGCTGATGAATATGTTCCCCCCTTGAGGCATATATTGATAGTCAAGCACACAGTTACGTCTTACAACGATAATTTTTTTTT
>WJXE01000091.1 GCA_009665115.1 Nitrosopumilales archaeon | reverse complement strand
AATGTGAATGCTTACATAACTAATAACTGCACCCTAGCCGCATCTCTTCTCGCCTGCTTAAACAAACGCTGAGCAATATCATTCCCCAAGTCATGCACTACGGAACCAAGAGCACCACCAGCGACGGCGCCATCTGGCCGATCCAACAGAAAACCTATAGCAGCTCCTTCAAACCACTATATAGAATCAGGTTAAATCAATTTAGAAGTAGGCTTCTTGCAGTCGCTCCAAGATTGGTGTGTTTCTGTAATGAAAGGCTTGCCTGTGAACAAGAAGATTGTAGGCCATGTTGGATATTGCTGCAAGCCTACTCCATTTTGTTAATTGGTTACCCTTTTTTCTAGGCTTAATACTAATTCCCCTCGGTGTCTTCCAATTATGATTAAAGGTAGATGATTCGTCAGCTAGTATAGTATAGAGATTGATATGCGTCAGATCTTCAGTTTTTTTCATCCTTGAAATTGTTATCCCTGTGCATACCATCACAAAATGGTTTGTTGTTAGAAGCACCACAGCGGCAAAGTGTGTAGTGTTCTTTCGACGCCCCCTCTCCAAATTGCGAATCGCCCATTAATTCTATGCCGCCAGTTATAATATAAGGACCATCTTTTGAGACTGTAAGCATTGGCTCTCTATCTTGATCCCTGTATTCGACTCCATCAACTGAATAACTAAGAGCACCTGACGGACATTTTCTTACGGTTTCAATGACTGCGTCTAGCGTTGCGCCGCCAGGATCAATCCATGGTTTGTTGTTCAATTTGAAAACTGACGAGAGATTATCTACGCACTCTGCAGCATGAGAACAAATTGCTCGGTTATCATGAATTGTTATGTTCTTTCCAGCGTAATCGATTCTCCTATCTTTCCTTCCGCCGGAACTTTTTTCGCTAGAAAATCCAATAATGCTATGAGTGCCGTCGCAGAATGGTTTGTTCTTTGATGCTCCACAACGACATAATGTGATGCCCCTTATCGCTGAAAGTGATTCTCCTTTGAAGTTTTGAATATTATCAACTATTTTTGGTTCCATATCGTGTATGAGGTAGTACGGGCCATTTGGAAGTGGTAGAATCTTTGGTTTTGCTGTTTGATCTTTATCATTACTATTACTATCATTTGTTTTCAAAAAATATGTCTCCCCTTTGACGTTATCTGTCCATCCATTTCATAAACACTTCTTCAATTTATATTATTAACCTCCCAAGTTAAACTAGTATTGCTTGAATTATTTAATGTCGGTAGTAATTCTAACTTGCTTGGCAATGCGATCCCTATCAATTTAGCCGCTATCCAGGTAGCGGCTAGCGATCACGGCGACATCTGCTTCCTGCAGCTTGTGAGCACGGGGGTATAAGATGAAAGAATTGGAACGGGGGGAGTTCCTTTCTATACCAGAGTCTTCTAACGCATATCAAACCTTTCAATTTTCTTTATGTCGATATAAATAAAAGGCAAGACGCTGCAAATAGTGGGTAGTTTTGCGTTATGAACGAAAACCAGCTGCCGCTAACAGTTGGAATTCTAATCTTCGATCAAGTAGAAGTCTTGGATGTCGCAGGACCTTTTGAGGTATTTTCGGTAACGCGTTTGAACGAAGAACGCCGGCGGCAAGAATCATCACCATTTCGAATCCTCCTGATCTCAGAAAGGAAAGGCCAAGTCTCAGCCGTTGGCGGCCTACGCTTCACCCCAGATGTGACTATCGAAGACTGTCCGGCTCTGGATTTACTGATCGTGCCGGGTGGCTGGGGAACACGTAAGGAAGTAAAAAATAAAACTATCCTAAAGTGGATTGCGGATCGGGCCACTAAGACAAGGCTGACGGCCTCAGTGTGCACAGGTTCAAGTCTCCTTGGGAAAGCAGGTTTATTGGAAGGACGTGAAGCCACCACTCACTGGCGCACTTTTGATTTCTTACGGGACGCCGCACCAAATGCCAAAATACGTGAAGACCTTCTATTCACGTTGGATGACCCGATATACACCTCTGCAGGCGTTTCTGCTGGAATCGACCTGGCTCTACGGATTGTAAGTCACTTTTTCGGGACCAAGATTGGGCAGGCCACCGCTCGCCAAATGGAATATCCTTATCCGCAAAACGATCAGCGGAGGGGCCATACTTAAAAGGAGAACGTTGCTCCAAATTTTATTGTACCTATACTTCGTTAAGCTGTTTGCAATTGAAAAAGTTCTCGAGGACATTAGATTTAGATGCTTTAAAATTCGGCAACGTTTTCTCCTACTGCTAAGGATATTCTAGCTACCAATTACAATGGACTATAATTTATCCTCCAATGTGGAAGTGTTGTTATTCATCTTTTAACTACTTCACAAGGATAAACTATTTTTTTACTCATCCATCCTTTGTACTGATTCCAAGGGGTGTAGTTTCTAGGGGGTACCTTGTAGTCATTTTGGATAGATAGATGTACTTGCGCCGTTCTATTCTGATTTTGTTAAGCCAACGTAATTTACAAAGTTCGCAGTAGATCTGCTCTTTATTGGATTCCGGTTGGATTTGTAAAGTTCGTTGTCGCAAACCGGCATTGATTCTACTTTGCCATTGTCGCAGATAGGACATTTATCAACCATAACTCCTAGATTAAGGCAGGATGCGCACCAAAAACATAATTGGCATATCAGAAAATACTTTCGATTAAGAAAATCTCCGGAAGCACGCTTTTTCGTCCTTTTGTATTTGAACACTTGCTACCAGTAGAGAAATTTTCTGCTATAGACATATGTTGAAAGAGCATCGTTGTATGAAACATTCCTAGTTGCCGGCAATCATGTTAATTGATTGCTTCTTTTCCAATGCTTTACCACACTGATTACAGTAATATATGGCGCAACTAATTCAACAGATAAGAAAACGATGTACGTCTTTCATTGCTATAAGGTCATGTTCATGCATGAGTGTAGTTTCATTTAGTATCCTCTCAGCCGGTACATCAATATCCCCATGAGCCATTCTACATTTAGCTGATCTAATTGCTTTCATGATTTATTCTACCTCTGAATGAGTCTTTTTTTGTGTAAAATGGCGTGACGCTGCTTCATCAGTCGAACTACCAATATATTCGCCGGTAACCTCTAGGACACCTTTGGAATCGGATGTTTCTTTGAGCATTTCTAGGGTTAATTTCTGAATTGTTACATAATGGGTTCGATTGCCATATATTGCAGGAGCCATTGCTGTCTTGTAATTTCTTGCTGCCTGTAAGTCTGTACCCCGTTGTGTAAATACCACTTGGGGTCCTTCAGACCTTTTTTCGATTTCTAGTGATTTGGACATGCATATTGACTGTGATAAACTAGGCTATTAATAATGAACTAACGTAGTTGCAGCACCTAGTAACTTAGTTACCAGCCTAATTATATAGCACTAGCAACATAGCTTTATTGGAGTAACCTTAAATTAATTATAATTAAAGCTTACTCGCCTCGATTAACCCATCCGGAGAAGAGATCTATAGAACCTCTACTAATTGCAGACCCTAGAAATTCTTCATGTACTACATCCTCAACCCTAGAATAATACCACAGGTAACGTCTTCGCATAAAGTCTGATGTTTCTTTTACGAATATTTCTTATGTTATACTGACTGTATAATCCCATGTCAGAACAGGCCACCAGAATATAAAGAAGACAACGGATATCCTGTTTGGACCAAAGTCAACTGATGTTTCGTTACTTATCTGCTATTTGCATGTATGTACTGGATTTGTAGAAGACATGTTTTTGATAGTATATTCCAAACCGTCGATTTAATTTGTCATGTTGTCTGTCAACCACGCTAATTGAAATTAGACAGACAAAGAAAAGAGGCGTGGTTATTTCCATTCCCAAATTTTCCGAGAAAAATTCCCTTGTGCGTCGATCTCGAATTCATAGACCCCGACAACCCTAATCCTATATCTGTAGATCCGGACAACTTTATATTCGCGATGAGATGCAACTTATATAATGAATGTGTACATAAAACCTGGTCAGAAAGAAAGCATCTGGGTTATTGTAAAATCTATACAACCTCTCAGAGTAGTGTTGTTATGATACATCATCACCCTTACATGATTTTGCTACAGTGGATAATGATACACACTCATTTCTCATATTTTGAAACCTTTTTCCATCAACCAATGAATTATTTTTTTATACTGCGATGAAACGAGAGCTAGAACCAACTCTTCACTTGGGAATGATTCTGGTCCGGTGCTTATTGCTATACAATATTGGTAATATTCTCTTAACATCTCTTTGAAATGTTCTTTATCTTCCTTCGAGCGCAGGTTATCGGCAAAGCCTTTCCATGATTCAATTTCATTCTTGACCGTATGTTCCTTAAAAAAAGTATTCATCTTAACCTAAATTCTAACATTGGAGAGTCCTTTTAAAGATTGAAACACCGAGCAGGGGGAGAGAGGGGATCATTGATTGTGTGCTTTACAATTGACCTGTTTTAAAAATAATATGACTTCACCAGCACCTCTCCGAAGAAGCTTTTGTCCAGGGTTTATTTCGATTTTCATTTCTTCGTTCTTCCACCCTCGCCCATCCTTCTATCCTCGTTTGTTTGCTAAAAACGACTTTGAATTCACTTTGCCATTTAGTAGACAAATGGATGTTGACCTTCAGAACTTTCTGGAACATAATAGGAATGACATAGTATTGAATCTACTACTATGAATACGCTAGTAGAAATTCGTGATCAACATTTGAGATGGAAACAATTGATATTGTCTAATTCTATATCACATTATAGATTTCTTTAAATCACAACGATTTCCAATTCATCATAGGCATCCTTAACTGCGAGTTCCAGTAATGTATCGTCATAAATTAATAACCAATCTTTAATGCCAATAACCGGCAATTTCCTTACAAGTATCTTACGGGTTTGTATCAATTTTGTTAATAGATATGCATAATTCAGACGATCTCCTGTCTCATGATCTTTGACTTTGAAAAGACTTTTTTGTAGTTCTATTCCAGGCCGGCCGCCTTGTATGTTAATATTAACTTTGTCGCCGTATCGATTTTGTACTTTGGCGGTAACATAACTTTGTCCAATTTCAAATCGTTCAATATTTAAGAATACCTTAGATCTGGCTGATGATGATTCAGGTATTTCATTAAACAATTTTTCAGATACACTATCAAAGAACAAATTGCGACCTAATGATGAGTATCTACACACATATATCTAATTAGGACATCGGCCATTTGGCAAATCTCAGCTGACAATGTATAAAGGAAATATCTGACACTGTAGTAGGGAGATCATATACACGACAAATATGTTTTGTATTTGAATTCTGCATTAGCAACGGAAAATGCAGCTTTAGAACGAGTTCAAACAAGAGTACAACAAACAATATTAGAAGAGGCCAAGCCGCTGTTACAACACCATTTAAGGAAACAAAAGAACAGCAAGAAAGACTAAGACAACTAATCACAAAGGGTGGTGGGGGAACACCAACACAGGAAGTCAAATTTGCCTAACAGTACCGCCTGAATCTACAAGAAACATTATAGACAAGTCAAGGGGCTCTGCAGAGGAAGAATTAATGCAATAAGTAGAAGACTCGATAGTAGAAAATGCTGAATTAACAGGATATAATCTGCTTCTACAAATGGCACAGAAGATGAATATCGGTGATTCAATCCCTGCGCCAAGCCTATGTCTCACTGCAGTACAAATTAAACTCCATAAAGCTATCAGCTATCGTGAAAACACCTGCTAAAAACCTATAATCAACGCATTCCATGCCTTTCGCTTATATGGCCAAGTAATTGTGGTATTGGATCCTTTGCCAACAAATTGGCCTTTTTACCGTAACTCTTGGCAACAAACATTTCTGTCGCTGTACCATAACTCAAAAATATAATGTCACCAAAGAAAGGAAAAAATACAAATTTTTTACAGTTTTATGGTAGGATGCGCGAGAAAACGTTATATCTGTTATGAAGCCTATAGGTTATTGTAGTATTGACAACTTATTGTACCAAATGCGGCAAAAAAATAACAAAGTGGTTCGAGACTTGGTACGCTCAAGGGAATTGTAGTTGTCTATCTGTAGAAAACAGAACAATAGGCACACGAGATGAAGTATACTAATTATGTGCTACTTCACAGCAGAAAGTTGTTGCAGCATGCAATGAAAATGTCAAGATCAGGTGCGCTTGAAGTGAATAAGGCGGCTAAGAAGCATGTAACTGTTGCTTTTATCAGAATACTAATCTAGAACTTAAGCTTATATTCGGGACTGAGGCCTTAGTATTATGGCGACAAGAAGAGAACATCCAGAAAGATACGGTTGGTGGATAAATGAATTGGAGTCATTAGGTGTAGGTGTCTATTATATTGGGATGGCTTCCCACAGCTATTAATCCCGCCTTCGTCTCTTACACTGGTGATAACACGCGTTGTAAAGGCAAAGAATGTATGTAAATCACCTTCATCGTATTTTCGACTGGGTTAGGTCGGGCTGTAGTTATCAAATTCTTAAACACAGCTTTATCCATATTCATGATGTTTCAGGATGTGTTTCTGCGGAACAAGTAGGGAATGCCTGGAGTTTTCCTTTACCGAAGAAGATATAAAGATATTTGTAGTTAAGTTACAAATTGCAACAAAGCGTCTTTTTGCATTTGCTTCTAATGTTCCTGATAGAGAAGAAAAGAATCTAAATCGGGTTTTATCTAGCAGTCGCTAATTAGACCTTTTTATGAATATTTTGTACCCCACTATAAGATAGTGGTGTTTATCATAATTGGGAGATAAAATTCAACTAAGGATTGAGGCCTGATTTTATATTGAAAGACCGTAAATTAGTATAGTAATACTGTCTATACCTTAATCCTATCTAAGCATAAAGATGAATCATGCTTAATAAGACATCCTAAATGACATTGTGTACTGCATAGTTCTTCAAATAAAGATGGTGCAATCAATTATAAGACATGATTCCGAATATGTTTGTTATTGATTTGGTAATGCAGGAATATCGAGACCTAGTAATCTGCAACAATTGTTTATGGGCCGCATCATTACTGAAAGACTCTGCTAGTGTTAATTTTCAACTCTGTCCTACGTGTGGAAAAGGAGATTTAGAGATTATTCCTGTCGCCGACTATGAGAGTTATAAAATGAGCATTGACAACAAAAGGGGTATAGAAATAGAATTTGTAAAGGATAAGTAA
>WJXE01000010.1 GCA_009665115.1 Nitrosopumilales archaeon | reverse complement strand
TTGTTTTTTGCATCATCTAGATATGGAGAATCTGATCCTTGTGCGTTTGTTGCCATCTTTAAATTATCGAAAAAGAGGGATTTTACCACATCCGGTTCTATGAGAATGATTTTAATTCCAAACTGCTCTACTTCATAGTGGAGAGATTCAGATAATCCTTCGAGAGCAAACTTGGTCGCATGAGAAGCTGAATCAAAAGGAAAAGCTATTCTTCCTCCCAGAGCAGATACATTCACTATCCTTCCATACCTTTGGTTTAACATGGTAGGCAATACAGCCTGCATAACTCTCACCGATCCATAGAAATTAGTTTCAAACTGTGCATTTATTTCATCCATTGATAAATCTTCGAAAGGACATACGAAAGCGTAACCAGCATTATTAACCACAACATCAATTTTCGTTTCGTGTATTATCTTGCTAAGACATCTTTAAGTGATATATCGCTTCTAAGATCAAGTTTTATTGCTTGAATCGGCAGGACATCGATTGTGGACGTCGACAAGATTGCTCACTCATAGAATAATGGCCTCAAAGGTGGCAATAATAATATCAGTACGCCTGCCATAAATCTTCTATTCGAACCCCATATTGATAATTTGTTCTCTTCCTATTTTTTAGCCATTTTTTATTCGATCCTCGCTATTTTCCTTAGAAAGTCTGACAAGCTGTTTGTAATGATGGATTATGTGATGATTTAATATTATTTTCAAGTTCTAGCTATGAAGGTGAATGATTCAATCATGCTGGTCACGGTTGGCAAATATTGTTGATATTCGTCTACGTCGCAATTAAACAATATTGAATATATCTTGTTGTTGTGCATAGCAATAATATTCAAGTGCGTCGAATATACGTTATTTATTAGGCCATTATACACGATCATATGCGCCTTTTCTCCTCCAAGTGTTGCCTTATTCGTCGATTCTAAAAGGTGGAAATTCTTGGTTTTTTCTATAATAAATAGCGTTTCAATGTTGGTATTTGCATAGGCATCTAATGTCAAATCTTTATCATTATCCGAAATCGCAATTCCTAGAGCTGCCAACGAAGTAAGGGGCAACGCCTTTAGAATCACCACATAATTTTTGTTTATGGCCTCATGGTCGGTAATGACAATAAAATTCAATGGTCTATTTATTTGAAATAAGTTTTGTCCTGTCTTATCCTGGTACTGATAGCATACGAATTTCTCTTGTTGTATCGGAGCTGCGTTGTCTATTGGTTTATCATTCTGTAGTTGCTGCAATCTTTTCTTTTCAGCCTTAACTAAGGAAGCTACTCTGTTTGGGGCGGCAATATTTCTAAATATGATTTCAGGTTTGCCACAGTGCAAAAAGACTAAATCGCCGACGTGTCTAGAGTTGGAATTGCTGAAATCATGGTACGAACAAAAGTACCTGCCTGAAGAAAACCCGCTATAAATTCCTTGACTAACACTACGGTTATTCATTATCTGCACATCGTCAAGCTCTATCAGGGGAATTTTTATTGTACCTTCATTATCTCGGCTCAAGACCACGTTAAAATTTGTAATTTCCTGAGTTTGAATTACTATTTTAGTATGTTTAGTGTGCAGTTTATGCCAAACGCTTTTTGTGATTTCATTTAACCATAGGATTACTTCTTGATCATGCTGCCCTTGTTGTTCTTGCGACATTTTTCTTATTCCTTTGTGGCTACGGGTGTTGGAGCCAAGTTGTAATATGACACCAGGACATATAACATTTTTCGTTTGGTGTTACGAAACGGGGTTGAAACGGTGAAGAGGTTTTTATTAATGATGCCGATCGGTATTTTACATCCAACCACAACCACAACGAACGAAAAGGAGTAAAGAAAAAAAACGGATAATGCAGAGAATTCTTCTCTTCCAAACTTTTACATCTCACTAGCTGTCAAAAAACACACCTTAACCTTATTGTCTATCTTTTTCGTTTCCTGAAACAGATGAAAAGCCACCGTTTTCCTTTTTTGTTTCTGCCTTCATTGATTATCATCTGTTGGTTGTTGAGTATTTGCAATGCTTATAGGCCGGCAATAACTTCTCTGAATACTTCTAAAACTAAAGGAGGTTGCTGCCGGATGGACTCTAAGCCAGCTTTGCCTTTATCAGAACATAATCGATAAATCCCTTCTGAGATGCTTCTTTCATTTTTACTGCTGAGTTGAAGACAACTCTTTCGATTACATTGTATAGAATACTTTGGAGATATGATGATATTGATGATGATGTTATCTCTTTCAAAATTATACTTTTTATTGCCTTTCTATTTTGTGCATAGTAGTCTGCCAAAGGCTCATATACATGCGATCCGATATGCTCGATATTAATAATATCAAACCCTGACCTACTAATGAGCGATTTGACAAATTCTAATTCGTAATGTTCCGATGCCCACATTAAAGAAAGAATTCCAAGTTTCACGAACTCGTGTATTTTCGTTAAGGATAATGATGATTTTGCCATTGTCATAACAGGTATTGCAACAACAAGTAAGCCAACATCATGTCTTAAGATTCTTCTTGATTCCTCAATAAATCGTATTAATGGCTTGAAATGTTGCGCGGATTCTAAAGCAATTACTCTATCCATACATTCGGCTGTAAAGGGTAAAATTTTAGCCGTACCATTCAATAGCGATATATCCCTAACAGTATTATGATTAATAAATGACAGTGCTTGACGTGTCTTTTTAGAATTTATGCTATTATTTATCTCGTTATTCCTTTTAACTAAACCGATAGTATTTCTTAATTGTACGAAATTAAGATTGAGACACATAATATTCAAGGAGTTGTAAACTGATTTCCAAAACATCGCTGGCGCTGAGAATCCACTTCCAACGTCTAGGACATTTTTTGCAGAATGCAACTGAGCAAATTTTCCAACTAACATACACAGGTCGGTTTGTGCCTGTATAGGATTAGCAGTTTTTTCATTCCAGTAGCCAAAGTTTAGCATGGTTCCTCCAGTTGCTCGTAGGATATACGGTGTCATAAAATTATAACAATTGATTATATCCGATTCATTTCGCCTTAAAATCCACAGGGGAGTCTGAAATGACTTTTTTATTTCTACCAATCTTGATACTTTTAATTAGTTATAAATGATATAATGATTGCATGGATGAATAGCAATATAGAGATAAATTACGTTAAAATGTATCTTTACACTATTCCATAAAGTTCTTCCTTTTATTAGATATTCGGTGTGTCCAATCGAAGCTTTTAGGCCGGTTTGACTTTATTCCTTTGTCATCTCGGTTCGTTGCACACCAGTCTAGATATAGGTTTTTTTCTTTGATAAATTAGTTCTTTAAGATTCACATCGTGGGGGACGATCTGGTAGGAAATACGGAATCACTATACGTCCCTTTTCTCTAAACTAAACCTGATCCTCGTTTTTCTATTAATCTGAGCAACTAAATGGTTTCAACCGCTTAAATTAAGGTAGAATCTTTATTTCGTAAACTGGATGTATCTCTGTAATTCATCCCGGCATCGCATCTTCTACCGTTTTTATAAAATGACTCTGACCAAGGAAGATCTGGACATCATTTGGCAGTTCTATTTTCAATCATTGGATTTCCATAAATGAATTAGACTGCAACAACTATACGTATCAAATAATGTTAATTAAACTATGCCAACAAAATCACTATCCATCAATAATAACTTATTGGTACGTATTGCGCACCATAAGACGTTTTAGCTTCCTCTTTATTCGGGGCTTAATCCTTTAACAATTTATTCTTCCCAACTGATATCAAAATGAGAGTCGTTTAAAGAAATGAAACCTTTTCCTCCCTACTGTGCAATGTAGGAGCAACAGGTGTCAATTTTTGCACTCTATGATGTATACGCAGGAAATTCATCCCCTTTTCTGTGGTCTTAAATGTTCTTTCTCCGTCCAAATATTCGATCAGGCCTTTTTCTATTAAAAGTACCAAATATTCCTTAGTTACTGTGTGCGAAAGGTAGCCGTCATACATTATTTTCGTTAGTCGTACTCGGTTGCCATTAGCACTTTCAAGAATCTGCGCAGTAATTTCGTTTCTATCTCGGTACTTCATAACATTGTAACACTAGACTACCCAATAAGAATGTCACTATCATAAAGTGATGACGATTATCGGACTTTTTTTATTAACCGAATATGCAATTCGCGCTGCTAGCATCGGTCCGATTTAAGAAAAATTTTAAGGACGAGAAAATATTGAATTAAGAATTGTCATGAACAACCAGAGAAATCGTCACACGCGAGGAATCTAGTGAGGCCACGCGCGTAGGAAACATTGCAACTCATATTTATAAGCGGATTCTCAATATAGAATTGAAGGCATCTAGGCGCCAGCTGGTTCGTTGTACATCCCAATTGTTATGAGGTTACGCTGCTGGACTAACTTGAGGCATTCGTCGAGACACCAGCGAAACAACTGTGTTTCCCGTGGGAATCAGAATACCATGTGCAGAATACCATGTGCTCCATAGGAATGTGCCTAAGCAATCAGAGCCTTAAGGTCGTCATTAGTCAAACCAACAGAGTGGTTATAGAAAGAAATGCCCGTAGTATAACCTGTAATTCTCTCTCCATGTACAACTACTTTCGCAGTTCCTTGCTTCGTACTGTCTCTAACTTCACCATCTCTATCATGACCGGGTACAGCTTCACATATAGCGTCGCATTTCTCGACATCGAACTCGACCGCAGGGCGCACAATTCTACCAAGAATATCCTCTCGAATTGGTTTACTCAGCATGGTAGATATGGCCGCTCTAATTTGAAACCATAGACTGGCGTAGAGCGCTAGCGAGGGGTTATGGTAAGCGGTTTGGAGCAAACGCACGCCGACTCAGATACCGACCAATAACACTCACATGTAGGTAAAGATATCAAAAAGTACTGACACCATTTACTTGCAAGGTCAAAACCCGCTGGCCACATGTCAATCTTGTCATTTTATTGGGCACCATCGATTCTAATAGAGTGTATACATCCAACAATGACCGACAATAGTGTCGGTAATTTAAGAACCCTTTAGAAAGATGATATTATTCAAATCCCTATCGCTTGTTCAAACAGTCAACGTGTACAGAGATAACAAGAAAATATTGAGAAGAATTAGACAATTTTTTGACTTTATTGAGTATGATCTAGATTATTCTTATCTAGAACGGCTCTGTAATGTTTGCAAATAAAGGAAGAATTGATATCAATTACAAAGCAGTAATTGATGTAATTAAATGCCTTGAAAGAAGTGAGGATAGCGAGTAATAATGTCTAATCTAGATCTAAGGGTTCAATTTTAACTTTAACTATTAATGGAAACGACTTTATAGCATTTTTACCTATCATTAAATGAGCAAACAAACAATACCGAAGGAAAGAAAATGAAAAATAATGAAAGTGGATTATATCAATAGAAGGGAATCGCTCTCAATCCTAAAGACAACAATACCACTTGCATTTAAGATGGTATTTCCAAATCCTGTCTATATTGCCATAGCTGCTGCCGTATTCACTATTTTTTGGATTGCTTTTAATGTATTTGATCAACTGTTGTTCTTTTCACCAGTCGTAACTTTTTATCTTCCTGATGACGCAATAGCTGGATTCATCCTAACAAACATAACTTCAGTATTGATGGGGGTATTGGTTGCCATGAATGTATATGTAATTAGAAATTCAGAGTTAAAGTTAGACAAATCATTATTCTCAGGCTCAATTCTAGGTATTGCTTCCAGTACTTGTGCCAGCTGTTCTTCAATAGGTTTTCTTGTCATATCTACATTTGGAGGTTTTGGCATCATAGCAACAGATTTTCTTACAAATTATCAGATCCCATTAAGGATAGTATCAATAGGTATACTCCTGTGGGCATTATATTCAGTACATAATAAGATTACAAAGCCGTGCATTTTTGATTCATTCAAGCAACAGAAACAACCGCCAACACCGTAGCAAATGTAACAAACAGGAATCATCTAATAATATTATGAAAAATAATAGAATAAATGCTCTCGTGGTGAGGGTAACTATTGTCATATTTTTCGCAGCACTAGCAACCTCTCTATCTCTTCTCCTTTCATCTTTGCAGCCACACCATAATCCCTTCTATGCTTTTGCTCAAATACAGAAAAATGTTGCTCTATCATTATCTAATCTTATAAAACATGGTGCTTCCTATCAAGGAAGTACCTCAGCTCCCGTCACTTTAATTGATTTTAGTGACCTACAATGTCATTTATGCGATAGATTTGTAACAGCGACAGAGCCGCAAATAAATTCAACTTATGTCCAACCAGGTAAAGTGGCATTTATCTTTTTACACTTACCTAATCGTGGTTTTGATTCTTTTCCTGCAGCCTCGGCAGCTCAATGCACTAGTGATCAAGGAAAGTTTTGGCAATATCACAACTTATTGTATAACAATCAAGGACCTATTGATTCTGGATGGGCAAATAGAGATAATTTGAAAAAATTTGCATCTCAAATACCTGGCTTGGATATGCAGAAGTTTAATTCATGTTTTGATAGCCAAAAGCAGAAGCCCGTTGTAGAAAGCAATGTTGCACTGGCTCATTCTCTTGGATTTACGCAGACACCCTCATTTATAATAGTTAAAAGTGATGGCTCAAATCCTCAGAAAGTAGAAGGACCGCAGCCGTTTCCAGAATTTAAGTTTTTGATAGATAAAGAGCTTGGAGGGCCATAAGAAGGAAGGAGATAGGATGAGACAGAAGAAGAACTTCCAAATGGGCGCATTTTATTCGTCCATCTCACGGTATATCTTATGGGATTAATGCGTTGATTAAGGCTATCAGAAAACGACGACAAAAAAAGGAACGCAGTAAGTATTGTCTTTGTGTAAATACATGAAGCCATCTCCTGACTTTTGATGATCAAGTTCTTTGATAAGAATTCTTCTGATGTATCTAGGTCAAGGAAATAAATTGTAATGGTACCAGAAGCGGTAGGAATACTGCCGTTATGCTTGCGGGGCACATTGAAGTATAACAATAATACAATGATAATGAAGTAGAGTACATATCAAGTCCAAACTAGACCGCCGCTTAGTTACGTCCCCAGTCCCGCGGAAATGGGCTAGTACCTTACATACGGACTCATTCGAGCACCAAGAAACGTCTCACTTATATGGTCGACTTTTTCTTATCATCTTATGAAAACTATAAACTGTCGTGAAGCAGGATTTGACTGCGACTACGTCGTCAAAGGCGAAACAGAAGAAGACGTTATGAAAAATGGGGGAGAACATGCGATGAAAGTACATGGTATGAAAGAGGAAGATATGACTCCAGAAATGAAACAGAAAATACGAGGACTTATTCGCAGTTCTTAACTTTTTTTGAATCTAACGAAATAATCTGCAAGATCAGATATTGCTTCAGGTTGTATTTGATTTGAAAAAATAGTATCCTCAAGTGCCATTTGGGCTGAATCACACTCATTGTAAGGCCTTCGAGGCAGTAGGCATGGATTGATTATATAAGGAATTTCTCAAATCATGCCCATATTTGTTGTTATTGGTGACATTTGCAAATCCGGACAACTTTATATTCACGATATGATTGTATGACTTATGCCTTCTGGACGAGCATTCTTTCCTTCTCTTCTTGATTTCTCCAGTATAGGATTGATCGGGAAGATCATTTTGGCTCTAGATGATCACAGCAGTAGTGGCGGTCACTATTTTGACCCTCGGTTCAAGCGGGTCTTGTGGTATCTAATCGGTAGTACGAAAGGAGGAGCTAATAGGGCAAGAATTCTCGAATTAATTAATTCTCATCCCGCTAACCCTAACCAAATTTCATCTGAATTAAAATTGGATTATAAAACTATTATTCATCATCTTTCCGTTTTGGCAGAAAATGGATTGATTATCACTGACAATAAAGAATCTTATGGTGCAACATACTTTCTAACACCATTAATGGAAAAGAATTACGATTCCTTCGTGGAGATACTGGCTAAAATTGGGAAAAAGTAAATTAAGCATCAACGACGGCGAAATTTTATAGGTATGGCACTGGATTTTATGCTGGCTGCCGCAGCGGCCGCTCTGCTCAATATAGGCTTGTTAGGTGGCATTATCACCACATACATCCAGAATATGCGATTAATAAAGTCCTACTTTACCATAGGCCTTGTTCTAGTTGCTTCATTGTTTATAGTACAAAATATAGTCATTGTAATCTTCTGGTCTAAATTATACATCGCAGGACCTTCGATAAAGAATATAGTTGATGCAGCGGCACCGTATCTGTTCTCTATTAATATTGCACAATCTGCAGGTCTTGCGGTGCTGCTTTGGATCACAAGAAGATAATATACTAATTTATTGATTTAACATTCTGAAGAGAAGTAAACGACGATAGTAAACCTCACAAAGTCCAGCAATTGTTAGATCCTAAATTGAAAGACACAAATCTCATGACAGATTTGGGTAGTTCTTTAAATGTTATTTAACTCTCTTGCCGTCAATGACAGATACTTATAGAAATACAAGAACAAGAACAACACCTTCTAAAAGAGACCTCTTGAAGTTGAAAATGCTCCCATAAGCGCTGCCGATACTTTGTTTTACTCTACTTCATCCGGCTTCGATATCACTATGTACAAACTCTAAATGAGATCATGTCTGCTTTGTTATGAGCCGACAGATTCCTACCTTTCCCCTTCCGTATCGCTTACAGCCGTATGCGTTGATTTTGTGGTTGTTGAGGGTTCTGGACTATGACTCTTTTTCTTAAATGTAAACCATTCTTTCCTATCGCCATAATCATCCTTTGCTAGCCCTTCTCCTAAACCTGATAAAATTCCTGCAGGAAGAGGTTGTGATTTTTTGAAAAGATTGGATAGGCCTAGCAAAGATCCAATCTCACCATGGTGTACTCGCCTGTTAAAAATGTAGGCTTTGCCTGGATTTTGTTGCGAGTTCCAATAGGACGTCAGTAATTTTGCAATTGAAAGACCTGTTTGAAATGCTTCATTATTCTTCTCAAAGGGATTATTGTCTTCTTTTTTTGCTGTTTTCTTGGCCAAGTTTCGAATTTTAAACAACCTGAATTCTCCTACAAATATGATAAGACAAAATTAGATAATAAGTGTTTGTTAGTTAAACCGGCACAGTTCGGCTTAACCATGTATGCATCGATGAAGTGATGTTTCATTTGGGGTGTTTGCAGGTCCGATGTTTATTCGAGACGGTGCATTCTCAAGATTCGAGTTCGAATGAATCAGATCATAGTTTATTTGTGTGCACTAATTTGTTATTGTGTGTTTAGAGATCAGACAGTTCTAATTAGTAAAGAATAATGAATAATATTGTTTGAACTGGACTTGATCTGACTCGTGAAGTGAAAATCAAGTGGAAAAATGTTAACAGCATTAAGACCCTTTGCTGTACACAAAGGCAAAACAATATTCTGTGCACACTGCGGTAACGTAGCTACTCAAGAAGCCTTGTTTGCGGTAGATGAGGACATCACTCTTATCGAAAGATACAATGACATTTGTTCAAGGAAAGTAAATTAAGCAAGCATACATCCTGTTCAGAAGTACTCGTGTACCGAATTGTTATTGTTAGTATGTGGTAGACATAATTTACGGTCGTTGTTGAACTGATCTTGTTCGTGAAATATATTTCTCGGTTAGTCAACGTTAGCTTCACGAAAGCTAATTGCACTTCGCATCTACGTGTTCCTTTCTAATTGTTGCGTTTTTGGGAAAACGAATTAATAACATCGCTTTTTTATGTCTTTATTGCTTTTCAAATCTCATTCAAGAAAAAATGAATCTTCTTGAAAAAATGAATGGTCTCGTGGCATCGGTATCGGGGGAGGCAATGTGCAAACGAAAGAGCCAACAGTTGAAGAGATCAAAAAAACTTGTAGAATATCCGGACAGACAAATGGAAACATGTTGTTCCACACAGAAACGACGGATGGAGAAATAGTATCCGTGAAAGTGCGTCGAGGTGCCAAATTTAAAATAATATCCTCTATGTACATTCTATAGCATGACAGAAGAAGTAAATAAAAGGCTGATTCAATTCCTAAATGATGGACGAAATTGGGAAAGGAAGGCTACTAACATACCCGGTGTATTTCTGTTCAGACTCCCTACTTCCAAAGGAAGACCTGCATCTTTAGCGATAGAGATTAATCCAATTGATACGCTTGGTTCTATCACTAAGAAGAGAGGAGTAGTAATAAGGTCTAGTTTGGAATTGGATGAAATTAGCGGTCTCTTGAGCCATCCGAAAGTAAGTGAACTATCAAAAAAAATAGATGCAGTAAATCCTAAAAGAGAGGCTACTACTCTTACCGGAAAAGCCGGTCCTGATATATTTGAAATATGAGTCAGAAAGTAATTTTTCGAACTTGAAATATATTCGCATATAACAGGACAAATCGTAGAGCATAAATCTCTCCTAGTGTAAGGAAGAACATAAACAGCTTCTAAGTGTGAATCTGGGAAACCGTGGTGAACAGGCATGGAGAAATGGGAAATTTGAACTTGCAAGGGGGAAGGAAAGATATTAACAATATTAAATGGCGTAGAAACAAAGTACTGGAATTGGTCAGCAATCTTTACTATTGATGTTCCTTCTGCAGTAGATCTGAATATCAGAGAGAGGAGCAGCGGCGATCTAGGTCTGTTGCCGTACTCTTGCTAGGCATTTCCAAAGGAACCGGCATCTCTTCCAATCTCTGTTATGCGATGTGACTTACCACCAGTCCGCGAACGCCAAATCTGGATGTGTGGAACCTAAGAACCTATCCGTACATTATTCCTTCCCTTACTGATTTTGGACTCTGTCCTTGTTCCTGTTGTCCTTGCTGTTGCTGCTCGACATATGATTGAATTATCTTTTCCATTCTCATTTTTAGACTTGCTCCTTGTTCTCTAAGTTCATGCGTATCTATTTTCAAGCTTTCGTTATCTGTGATTCTACTAAGTGATTCTATTAGAGTGGCTGCGCCGTCTGGATCCGGTATTCCTCTTGCTGCGTATATGAGTATGGCCTTAGAAGCTATACCGTTTGATAGACAGGAGGATAAAATTCCGCCAGACGTTCCTCCTACAAAAGCCGTAGTTGGATAAACAGTGCTACTATTATCTGCCATCTTTTCTTCTTCTTTCTTTGTTACATTGATGCTGTTGTCATGAATAAGACTTGCTTCATCTGCTTCTCCACCACCGCTTGACAAAATTATGGGCATTCTTTTTGAATCAGGTAATCCTTCTACGGCTATGCCATCCAACACTATAACTTCCTTGACCTTATTACGTAGAGCCCAATCCATAACTGTGTCTAAAACTGAATACATTCCCTGAATCATTATGGGCGATTCACACACAAGCACACAAACGTCGCCTTTTTCATTTGAATACAGGCGAAATGGGTGCCTCAGCTTTCCTTCAGCATAAATGACACCAGGTACTATAAACTCAGATTCCACACAAGCTATTTGATTCATATGAAGTTTGTCGATAATGTAACTAGTACTTATCGATCCAACCAACCCTGCCCCTGGAAATCCTGCAATGAGGATGGGAGAATGTAGCTTTTTCTTTCCTTGCACAACTTTGGCCAAGTGTTTAATCCTAGTTTTGCCTCCTGTAGCACCATTATCTATGTCAGTATGAGCAGCAATTGCCTTTTCCCTTTTTTTAATCGTTCGTGAAGGACCAGATTTATTTCGCTTTGGCAATATGGAAAACTACTGTCGTAAACCAGATAAAGTTTGTCCTGATCACTTGAATTAGCAAATCCTGCAACTACCAGAATTTCGAGTGCAGCGATTGTATTTCATCCAATATTTCATATTTGAACATACCTTTGATATCGTAATAAAGGATCCCGTAGGAGGTAAGTGTCACATAACGAGTTACTAAATCCTTTTCCGATTAAGCCTCTTATTATTGCGTTTGCGATATCCAACGCCTGTTCCTCATTTCAAAGTCCTTGTTGCCAGAGTCTTAACTGCAATTGCTCTCTAAGCGCCGTCGTCCGCGTTGCCATACAGAAAGTACGTTTCAAATCTGTCGAATAGAAGTTCTAATATTTCTCTGTTGTGTGCAGTAGCAAAGACTCATGCATTGAGGTCCATAAATATTGTAGAAGACCGTAAGACCTATCACACAATATACAACTATTTTTTGTCTAGGTGTTTGTAATTCTTTTGTATTACTCACATTAATTCACCGTTATGAATCGGGATTTTTCTTGATAGTACCACTTGTCCTATGCTGCCGCCAATGGCAGTTTGACTAAAAAGTATGGTTGTAACGTGAGCAGCTATAGACAGTAGCAATTTCCTTGTCTTGCTGGACTTAAATTCCAATTAGATGTACAAATCGCCGGAATTTTAAGGACTATCCTTGAATCTTTAAACGGAGAAATCATCTTGCTATACAATTATTATGTACTGATGGTCGGGATCTACCATTGTTTTCTCACACACAATTAGACTTCTGATGAGTCTTTCTAACCTCAATTGAACTTGCCAATATGTAAGTCTATGGTGCTTAAAATTATGTCAAATTATTAACAAGGATTATTCTCATCTCATATCTTTCCACCATGAGCCTCCACAATATTCTAGGAGATAACTAATCCTAAGCCAGTTCTTGAAAAAGATTTTGCTGTAAACTTTGAAGGATAGTTTAGGTAGTATTCCCTGACTGCTCCGCGATGATTGTCACGTCGGTTTATTGTCAGACGTTCCAAAGGTGAGATTTCTTATGTACCATTCCTGCGTAAAATGGATCTAAGGGAGTAATTTTTATATCATATCATTCGTGGTTAATATCTAGAAGTTATGGATATTATCGGTTCGGAAAAGGATGAATTAAGGTCAAGGAATGTCTTCATTATCGTATTTTACTTTTCAGCCACGGTTATGCTCTCTATTTGTTTCTTCGGCTTTTATATAAGTGTTGGAGAATATCTGAAGACAGGCAAAATAGTTATTGGTGAGGTATTAGTCAATACTGAATTTCCGTTCCATGGGGATGCGACACTTGTGACATATCTGATGATCTCGTCCGTATTGTCATGGTATTGTGTTACCAAACTCGCCGGAGACAAAATGAAAAATATTCCTCGGTTAGTTAGAACTGTTTTACAACTGATTTTGCTTGCTACTGCAGTGACTGCTATGTATGAATTTATTTACAATCTTTTCTTATCGAATTCTTTTTTAACAGTCAGTTTAGTAAAAGGAGTATATAAGTTGGATAGCATAAGCGTACCATATCCTAATCCCCAGACACCATGGAATCTTATATTTGCAACAAAAATGACTCTCGCTGCATTTCTTATTTCCGCACACGGATTTTATATAATGTCAAAAAATCAAATAAGGGAGAAGTACAAATACACTCGAAATTAACATTCTTATTTTCTGTTAAAACGCAGATGCCATTAAAGCAAGCTCGTTTTTTGTATAGCATGTAAATATTAAATTTTATGATTCTGTAGTTTGGTTGATACTAGAAGCTGTTTTATACTTAAAATTTTCTCTGGCTGTCATCAATAGTTCTAGCCGCCTCAAACCTACTTATTTTATACACAAGTAATCTTATCGTTTCAAATCTAAAACCTCTACCCTCCAACTAATGTGTATTAGTAGAGGTCCGTTAGTATTTGGTTATCTAGTGATTGGCTTTTTTCTCCTTCTATCACTTAACACCCACTTAGTTACCAAGGCGATTCCAAAAATTGGGAAACTAGCTATAAACACATATGGAAACATTGCAATGTAAATGGAAGGCTGAAATATTTCCATAGCCAACTTAATATTCTCGTAGGGCATTTATAATTCATTATATCAGAAATAAACGCTATTTAATTCCCCGTGAGGAAGGCATTTAACCTAAATTAAATTCATTTTGCCCAACATTAGTAGAATTGGCCTCCCTTGAACCTAGTTGCACCGCATGGTGACATATTCATTGAAGACTATCGGACAGGAATTGAAAATTATGACGCATTCACTACCATTTCCGGGAGAGAAAATTATAAGGGATCAGGTGTCCTCATACAACAGTGTAAATGAAAAAATAATCGGGCAGAAGCTGAGTTTCTTGGTCTTAACTTCTGAAAATAAAGTTGAATTTTATAGTCATAGTGAAGAGGTGGGATTAAAAGTACTAATGACAATGGAAGGACTTAACCACAGATACATCAAGACGACGTTGAAGACTTGGTTTAAATGAAATCATTTGCCAAAAAAATGAGACAGAGTAGGGATATTAACCGTGATTTTTGGCTGATTCGTAATCGTAGCTGCCACCCTAACAAAGATGTATTTTTTAGTATTGACGATGACGTTAAGCTAAGTTTTGGGGGAGTGGGGGGCAAAGATTAGTAATAGTTCGGTACTATACGGTTGTGGTATTTGAACAAATTACCGATGAGAGGTAACATTATATCAAAATTACAACTTCCGGGAAAGTTAATGTTACAGAAGATTAAAATGAATATATTTTAAAGAACCTGGTTGTGATTTCTTAGAGCACAGTCTTATATAGAAACCAGTTCAATATACTACTGTGATGGACAATAAAGGAGAAATCACATACTAAATGTGCTTTGTGTGGTAAAAGAGTAATCAGTGAAGCTCCACAGAAAGAAGCTATCGTAGAAACAATAGGCGGTACAAGCTATACCTTCGATAGTAATGATTGTGTACTAATGTTCAAGAAGTTTAGAAGCGTATATGGACCTGACATGTTCAGTACTTGTTACTAATCCCCTTTGAATAAACTTTAAACCCTCAATTTAATCTGTCTTTATTTAGTCTGTAAATGCTTCCATGGGATTTGTTCTATTAGTCTAAATAAATATCATAATTGTAACAAGGTGCAACTAAATTCTTGAAGAAGATTGACGAGGAGTTGAGACAAATTTGACTCAATTTAGAATCGACTTGGACATTACGTATCTAGACGAACTCGAAAGGTGAATTAGAAGGTTCATGGGAATGATTAGTCTGAGAGTAATATCTAAAAGATTGTTACTCCCTTAAAGGGAGTCCAATAAGTGAGTAACTGATAAAACAATCCTCATCGCCGGCAATTTTACAGGATCAGTAGATGAGGAAGGCCTATAATACGCGGAGAGATAGCGAGAATAATACAATGACATCAACCATAATTGATCAATCAAAGCTAAATGAGTTTATGGGAAAAATTGTATCGGATATCGGGGCGTCTTGGAGCACAATACTGGTATACATGGGAGAAAAACTTGGTTTATACAAAGCTATGGGAACAGCAGGACAACCATTTACTTCTGCTCAGCTAGCCAAGAAAACTAATACTTCGGAAAGATATGTAAGAGAATGGTTGGCAAATCAGGCAGCAAGTGGATATATTACGTATAATCCCAATACATCCGAATACACCCTTCCTCCAGAACACGCACTAGCTTTAGCAGACGAAAAAAGTCCAGTGTATGCTCTAGGTGCTTTTCAAATTACCATGTCGTTACATAAGGATGAACCTAAAATAACAAATGCGTTTAAAACAGGAATTGGTGTTGATTGGGGCGAACATGATTCAGGGCTGTTCGAAGGCACAGAACGATTCTTTAGACCCAGTTATGTCTCCAACTTGGTAAGTTCATGGATTCCTGCACTTGAAAACGGAAAAGTGGAAGAGAAATTTAAGCAAGGAGGTGCAAAAGTAGCGGATGTTGGTTGTGGTCATGGTGCTTCTACCATATTGATGGCCAAGGCCTATCCTAATTGTAAATTCGTTGGCTTTGATTATCATGTCCCTTCTATCGAATGGGCACGCAAAAAAGCAAATGAAGAAGGAGTAGCAGATAGAGTAGCATTTGAAGTTGCCAAGTCTACTGATTTCCCTGGTAATGACTATGATTTGGTAGCATTCTTTGATTGCTTGCATGATATGGGCGATCCTATAGGTGCCGCTGCTCATGCTCTAAACAGTCTTAAACCAAATGGGACATTAATGATAGTTGAACCTTTTGCCAATGATAAACTAGAGGACAATCTAAAACATCCAGCAAGTAGGGTATTTTATGCTGCATCAACTATGGTATGTGTGCCTGCTTCATTAGCATACCATGGGCCAGCGATGGGTGCTCAGGCAGGTGAAGACGCTATTTCGAGGGTAGTAAAGGCTGGAGGTTTCAAACACTTTAGGAGGGCTACCCAGACACCGTTCAACATAGTATATGAGGCTAAAACAAAATAGATAGAAACGCTCTCTTTAGAAGATAACATTCCTCTACATTAGTTGTATATTAACCAGCAAGGAATAGAAAACTCAAAACATATATTCCAATATAGAATTTTCTTAATAGAACGTGAGGAGTCATTTATGGATAACCATGTCACTCTTTGTTTTTGTCTTCGTTACTTCTGTCTTAGCTCTTGTTGCACTTCCGATATTTCAGCATGTTGCGTTTAACGTGCTTCCATTGTCTATACAGGAGACAAAAGCTATCATACACGAAACCTCTTCTGCCCCTCCTCCTCATGGTCCATCTTCAAATAAAGGCAATACAATTCCATCTTCTCTTCCTACTCAACCCAACAGTGCTTCTCCTGTGGGTTGCATCGATTACAATCCATCTACAAGAACGATTACTGTCAGCTGTAATTCAGCTAGACTTACAGATATCGATAATAAACTTCATGATAATAGTGTTCTAGCTAAGCAATCTCCAACAGGCACATGGTTTCTTAGCGCAAACTTACTGATTGCTAGAGGAGCTGTCTTTCATATAGACCATACAGATTCTAAGTGGTTAAAGATAAACACTAAGGTAATTGGTAGTAGTCTTGCTAAGACTTCTGCATATTACATAGATATACATGGCAGCATGAGAATTGATTCAGTGAAGATAACATCTTGGGATCCAACAACAAACTACTATGCTATAACTAACGGTTCAAGAACTGGAATCGGCCAATTTATTTTCGGTGCTCCTAGACCAGGCATTATAGTTGAAAAAGATGCAACAGGTCCTACCAATATTATCAATTCAGAGATTGCATATTTAGGATATGAAGGCGGTAAGCATCTAGGTGCCTCAGGGTTTGCCTATTCTGGAGGTGATGGAAGTATTCTGAGAAATGACAATATACACCATGTGTATTTTGCCTTCTATTCTATCGGGGTAGGTCACATGATTATTGAAAACAATATTATCCGTAACAGCGGCCACTACGGTCTTGATCCACATACAGGAACGCATGATATGATAGTTAGAAATAATACAATCTATGATAATAATGGAAGTGGCATAATTTGCTCTCTTGATTGTTACAACATACTAATTGAAAATAATAAAGTTCATGATAATGCAGAGAACGGAATAGACTTTAGTAGAAACATGACGAGCTCTATTGCCAGAAACAATATTGTTTATAATGAACCCTCAGGCGTCTTTGTGTCACAATCACATAACAATCAGGTATATAATAATACAATTTCGACGAGTCGAGTTGGAATTAATGTGAATTCTGGCTCTTCTAATAACAAAATCTTCACAAATACTATATCTCACTCTATATCTAATGCTATACTTGTAGCGAGTGGCGCCTCAGGGAACACATTCTCTTCAAATAAAATAGTTGGTTCAACACCACAAGGACTAAAGATTGAGCAAGATCCCACATCAAAGAATAATATCTTTTCTGATAATCAGATAATTCGCTCTTCGGCGGGAACAACAGTAGGACCCGGAGCTGCGTCGTCACAAGGGCCTCATGCGAACCAGATACTGTCACACCATAACAGTAGCAACAAATAGTCAAATTACACAGTTGTTCGATTTTGTCAGGTATAGCCGTCTTTTGTAGTATTTCAAAAATTAATCAGAAAGA
>WJXE01000090.1 GCA_009665115.1 Nitrosopumilales archaeon | reverse complement strand
GTATATCATTTTCCACTAGACAACGTAGCTTACTCGTATCGACATAACCGAATCGAGTCTCGATTACATGATTAATTTTCCTCCCAAGGACGATTTAATATAATTTCTGCATCCAAATTGTCAAGCTGTAAGTCTCCAAATTTTCTGGTAATTTCGTGCTGAAAATAAAGCATATTACACATATAATACATAAGACGTTCATAATCTGGGCCTGGCATCTTTATCACAACCCAACCCAAATTCCAAGCCTTCATTGATAATTGAATATGATACGGAATATTATTTGATATAATTTCGACTTCGACTTTATTTTTTGTTCGTCGTAAATACTACTTTGTGTATGATATTGCATCCACGTATACTTGGAGTTGAAGGAAGGCCACAAACGGGTCTTTTTCGTTACATTGATACAATTATTTTCCACGTGTGTGAGAACATAATTCTCTTCACCTTCGTAGTTAAAATTATGAATGTGCGTAACCTGCAAAACTATACCATACGCTAAGCTAATTCCTTCTCTGGTTATTACAATCGTGCGCTTCCCCGTATTTTAGATCCTTGAGAAGGTATAATCACAACGAGGAGATTGGATTTCAAGTGCTAATTCTGTCATGCTAGCGTTTCTCCCTTTCTTGATATTGTAAAAACACTTGCAGCCTTGATCTGAGTTAGTGATCCTGTGCTTTTATATGAAATTTATTCATTGTGTCCGAATGCGAGATGTTCCCCATCGTGGCACACTGGACAATCTTTGTCTTTCCTTCGTTCCAAGTCAAAAACGACTCCGCAATTTCTGCAGATCCGTATATTTTTTGCCATGCTAACAGAATGTGGTTGCTTACTTAAGTACACTTGCCATTCATAATTTACTACCAGTGATATATGGGATCCAATTCCAACGACGGAGATTTAGAAAACACTCATTCTCAACAACATTAGAATGATTAAGCTTATTATTGATCGGCTCCATAAAATAGTATGGGAGCGGTGTTCAGGTCTAAAGAATTCCCAAGTGGTCGACGGAAAATGGTGGAAGAATCTTTGAAAGATCTCAGTCCTGATATCAAAGATAATGTGCTAAAGGTACTGGATTCTTGGGAAGGTGTAAGATCGCAAGAAAAACTAAAGGTAATTTTGGGTCAAGATAAGGCTGAAAGCTTATTCAGGAAGATTAAGGCAAGCAAAAGCGAAATAACTTATGATGAGCAGGAAAAACTACAAGATATGTTCAAAGAATCCCTAACCTTTGATTGAACTTATAACCTAAATTATACTTACAACAGGATTTATGACAATAAGACAAAAGTGAGTGAGTCTAGGTTTCAAAGCATTCTGGGATCCTTGGCCAAGTGCAGCTGCGGAACAAAAGAACCACCAAAAGTAGAATAGTAACCATTGATTATTTACACTCGACATCTCCACATACTAACCAAACGATGAAAAAAATTAAGGCGAGAGCTATAGGGAGCAAATACTTCTACCAAGTCATTGTTGAGTTGCTATGAAGCGACCTATAGAAGGATCGTATGATCCCGATCAGCCAAGTAACGATACAAATCATCCATCGTCTTTGGAATTATTTTACACATCAATGAATACCCACCCCACTAAGTAATAAAATTATTAAGGCAATGGATCTATAACGTACAACAAGCTAAATGAGAGATTCTATGTATAGAATAAGCCCTTTGATTCTTAATAGATGGTCTCCTAGATCTATGACCGGAGAAGAGTTAAGTGATGATGATATAATGAGCCTTTTTGAAGCTGCACGATGGGCTCCGTCTTCTTCTAATAATCAACCATGGAGATTTATTTATGCCAAAAGAAATACAGAACATTGGGATAAGCTTTTCAATTTAATGGTCGAAGGTAACAAACTCTGGGCAAAGACCGCCGCAGTGTTAGTCGTGGTGATTTCAAGGAAGAATTTCGAACATAACAAGAAACCATCGAAAACATATCAATACGAGGCTGGTTCTGCGTGGGAGAATTTAGCATTAGAAGCAACATCAAGAGGACTAAGCGCACACGGAATGGCTGGATTTGATTATGAGAAAGCGAGGACCGATCTAGATATTCCAGATAACTTTGATGTAATGGCAATGATTGCTATTGGTAAGATAGGACCAAAGGATAATCTGCCACCGCAGCTTCAAGAAAAAGAGCATCCAAATGATAGAAAACCTTTATCAGAAATTACAATGGAAGGAAAGTTTAGAGAGTAGACTTTTTTCCGCATATAGTGGGTTGCATTCACACTCACATCCTGTATTGTGGTAGGCTTTGAATTGGACACACATCTTCTCTGTCTTTCAAACCATACTGGCCTCATCTTCATCTCCATCTTCAACTAATCGTCAATATGAATTAGATTACAGACGATGAACTGTATTCTTTGGATTCTTCATTCTTGCAGTAAAATTTGACCTTGGAGTCCCAGTGAAATAGGAGAGGGTAATCTCGATTTTCATATATTCAAACATGTGAGCGCGAACTATTTTGTAGCTACAGTCTTTCCTTTGCAGGAATTCACAATCCAAGAAATGTAGTAATAAACAACTTTATTACATTCGCATGCATTATAATAATGTGGATATTCCTTCAGAAACTAGAGTAGGAGATTTCACATCTAAACCAACTGAATTAAGACTTGCTAGATGGAGTGAAAGATTCTTTGCCTGGTTGATAGATTTTCTAATAGTTAGTATTGGAATTGAGATATTATTTTATGCAGCAACATTTCCATTGTGGTTTGACAGCAACCCTGACAGATGGTTTCGTGGTGGAGCAAGCATTGGGTTTGTCGTACGCAGTTTAATATTCCTTGCATACTGGACGTATTTTGAATCAACAAGCGGTCAATCACTAGGTAAAAGGATTTTCCATCTAAAGACGGTAGGCGTCACTGGACAGACTGTAAACGTCAGAGATGCGTTATTAGAAAGTTTTGGTAAATCGTTTTTGCTTCCAATCGACTTGATTCTAGGATGGATATTTACAAACGATAAAAGACAGAGAATATTTAACAGGGCAAGTAATACAATTGTCATCAAGCTGAGATCCCATACTGAAGAAAATTCAAGTAGTAATGTGCGTTATAGAAAAGATAACTGACAAGCAACATTCTCAGTAGCAACGACTATGTAGGGTAGTCATACTAAATATGAAGTCCACTCCTAGCAAAGAACGAAAAAAATACTACCGATTATGGATGCCAATTTTAGGAGCTGCCGTTGTAGGTATTATTGTACTTGTACTTGCCAGTAGCAGCATGCAGCAGCAAGTCGGTCCACCACCAGCCATCCGACCTGCTGCTCCTCCAAATTCATTAGCACAAGATAGTACAGCATCATTTGTTAATTCGTTTGAAAAAGTAGTAAATGAATCTCATAATTTGACCCAGAGTTACCAACATGAAGCTGGAAAATGGAAGACACACCAGTATGACAACAAGACAATGATTTCAATTACAAATAATTATTTACTCAAATATGAGAATCTGGTAAATGAATCCAAAGCGTTGCAGCCGCCTAAACAATACCAAAATGCTACAGAGCTATATACAAAGAGTATTGAATCGGAGCTTCAAAGTTATACTCATTTCCGGAATTATTTATCAACAAATAACTCTGCTGAGAACGAATTGTCTACAAGGCTTCTGTCAGACGCATTTAGATACGAGGTTAATTCGTTTAAGGAGCTCAAATCCTCCGGATTGTTTGCAATTGTGCCATAGCCATTGCCATGCTCTCGTTCACTAATAAAAAACTCTTTACACGACATGTTGTGGGTTCGAAAGGGTTCGTTTTTCGGTATTCATGTCTGATTTTTAGGAATGTTTGATGTATTGTTTATGACTCTGTTTAAACTGCGGAGTTATATCCCCAGCTTTCATACCATGTACTTTTATTATATGCTCTGTCCCATCTCTCCAAAGTTCTTCTTCTGTCATTCCTTTAGCAACATAATCGCAGTCCATCACTCCTGCGTCACGACATGCTAATGAGAACATATTCTGTGGTGTTTATCATCATGCATTCCTTTTAATCTTTCGGGATATTCGTCGAATGTATCAGTTAGATATCAAGGGTGATGACTTAAATTGACAAATCAGTGCTCCTCACTATTCATATTCTGATAATGGAACGGTTGAATATTTGACTTGCTCAATTCTCTGATTGCCCTGATCCTTCCTATAAAATTTGATACCTTTCAGCATTGCGAGTTACATATATTTCTGCACAGTTATCTCCTCCTTCAACCTGTAATTGTAGATTACCTTGTACATACTCCTGCCTGAGATGTAAGAGCACATCATCATGATGCGGACCGCTCTTCTGATACATTGTAGTATTTATAGCTGTTAGAGTTCCTTTTTCAACCTCTGATATTTCCTATTCGAATAATAAGTCTTAATTGCATCTTTGACTACTTCAGATCTTCTTGAAAAACCCTTTTCATATTTTATCTCATCAAATTTATTACGCTAACTTTGCAGATAGCGAGATGCTTGTGACTGATGACATGACTACTACATTACTGAACTGGTCAGACACTATTGTTAAAGCCTAATAAATAAATCCTACATCTTAGCATCAAGTTAATAAGGCATCATAATTAGTAGTCCACAACCAACCGTGATAACGAACGTCATGGCAAGCGAATCATTCCCCGTTGTGTTGTGTGATAAAAAAAGTTGTGGACAAAAAGTGATCGGTAATTGGAGAAAAGACGACAAAATATACAGCCAACGCAAAGAATAACTAAGCTAAAGTCTGTCCTCTTGCTTACCTCCATTTACTTTGTTGTACAAGTCATTGCTGCTTTATCCACTAGAAGTTTGGCGTTATTAGCAGATGCAGGACATATGCTCGCAGATGTTGCAGGACTTGCTTTGGTTCTCTTTGCTATCAATTATGCCCGTAAAGCAGCGACTCTGCAACATACATATGGTTTCTACAGGGTAGAAATATTAGCAGCGCTGTTAAACGGTGTAGTACTGATATTAATTTCGGTGTATATTTTGTACGAAGCATCTAGGAGAATTTTTGAGCCGCCAGAAATTCAAGGTCTTCCTATGATAATAGTGGCTGCTATTGGATTAGGCGTAAATTTTACAGGAATGCGACTGCTTGGTAGCAATGGGCATTCCCACGGAGGATCTCAAGTAGACAATGTCCACGTTGACACAGCAAAGGAACATGAGGACCTCAATGTGAAAAGCGCATACTTGGAAGTTCTGAACGATACCTTAGGCGCTGCAGGTGTTATCGCTGCTGGTGTGATAATACTAACTACCAGATTTTATCTGGCTGATCCATTAATTAGCATTGGTTTAGCATTATTTATAATTCCAAGGACATGGTCTCTTATGAAAAAGTCAATCCATATTTTGATGGAAGGGGTTCCAGCTAACATATCACCTGAAGAAGTAAAAAACTCTATACTGGAGATAAAAGGAGTTACAGGCGTATTTGATCTGCATATATGGACTATAACTTCTGGTATTAATGCAGTCTCAGGACACGTTGTGGTAATTGATCGTAGCAGATCACAGACAGTTCTTCAAGATATAAATGCTATACTTGAAAAGAAATTCAAAATAAACCACGCAACTATTCAAATAGAGTCGTACCATTCAGAACCGGATTGAGTGTGGTCCCAGTAGCTGAAACTGGTAGTATTGCAGATTGGTCTGTTTGTCATATTCGATAAATGTGCACCCATCGTGACTCATCTATGCCAGCAACAAGATATTACCCTAGTTCATAAAGGAGCGGTAGGGATTGTCCAATACCGTAACGCTCAAGCCAAAGAAGAACTTAGAGAGTACGTGACAAAAAGCTCCCAGAGGAACATCAGGGAGTATTATAAGGGGTTAACCTAATGCGAAAGTTAAGTGATCAGTTCTAATGTTTGGGAATCATTAAAACTAACACATTAAATAATAATCTTAGGAGGACCAATCTTATGGATCGAGTACTTTCTGGACTACAGAATGGGGATTTACTAATGGTCCAGGGGAAAGACAACGGTAGCGACTGAAGTATTCATAAGCAAATGCTGGATTATATTATTTCATACAATGTTGATGTTTTGCAGATCAGTAATCGAAATCGCTTGTGCTGCTGTTTTTTCTGCGTGTTTGGCGGTGTAGCCCTTGCCAGGCTGGTCTGACATATATGACGTAGAAATCCAAATTTAAAGTTCTGGCATATTCTAAACGACGTTTCACTCCTTTGTGACTTCTGGTTGTGACCCGAAAGATACAAGCCTTTCCATCTTCTGCCTCGTTTTTAAATCGAAGTAAAAATTAAAAATTGATTACTTCTTCTATCTAATTTCTCTCTCAACATATGCGATTACTTCCTTGTTTATGAAATCATCAAAAGAGGGGTCATACCATTGACTTTGTTGAAATTGCTTCCAGTGCTCTTTTATTGTTCCTAGTCTAAAGCAGGTGCGCATCCATTGAACCCAGCCAAACCATTCATTATCATTAAGGACTTTTCTTTCATGCATATCATACGCATGAGAGAATACATTGAGAACATCATATGCGTACACAGCTTCAGGCGACAGGGTTGGTACATTATTGATTACTCTTGCTAGCTCTGGACGTTCCCACAGATGTTCCTCTAGCCTATGTACTTTTTCATCCAAATCACTGAGGACTTTTGTTTCTATATCTATCGAAAGCTCCCTTACTTCTCTCCTTGACAAAAAAAGCGCAATGAGAAGGGTGCCTACAATCCCAACTGTCTGTGCTATACTTAACACGTCTGTGACTCCTATGTCTAAAACCATAAGTAATCTCTAGCGGCGTTAAAAATAAGAGTATTGAATAAGGTTACGATAAATAAGGCTCCCACAGTCTGATAGTCTTACTAGATGTAGTAAGTAATCAGTAATAACAAACAAATTCGCTCCAGCATTAAATCTTTCTATATTTAGAAAAAATCCCCATTGTTACTCTGAATATCGCTTTGTTAGCTCTCCATGAGATAACGATTAGTCGTTTCCTAATACATACCTGATTTAACAAATCTCTTGATAAGGGAGCAATATTTATGAGATTCTCCGTTGCCCGGTGACTCTTTGGAATTCATTTATCACTGGCGAGAGAAGAGATTTAATCGAAATAATACATTGTCCGGAAGTAAATTAGCATGGTATTCCTCAATTCCCGCTTCATTAGCTATCCTCTTTGCTATGTTTTCATCGTCTCCTGTCAACATGACAACATGAATACTCATTGCTTTGATCTTGGATATCGCTTCTTTGGTCCCTTGGCGTAACTTGTCTTCAAGCAAAACTGCACCGATAATTTGTCTATCTAA
>WJXE01000089.1 GCA_009665115.1 Nitrosopumilales archaeon | reverse complement strand
CCGGACGCAAATCAGTGGCAGCCTTGCAAGTACTTTTGTCGGAGCCAGTAAGCCAGCATGGGTTTACTGCTCTTAATGTTGCTTTTGATACTACACTTGCATTCCAACTGCCTGTCACCGACAGCCATGGTGTAAATGATAGCGGCAGGGTAACCATTCTTGTTAAGCATATGCATCGTAAATATGACCGCGGGTCGCACGGATCACAGAACTAGAAATAACAACGTCGGCAACTAGAGTTGATTAGTAGGAGATAGACACGTACCAGTGCGAACGAGAGACCACTCGCGTCGATACTGCTATAGACGTACCGCATCTTGCCACTTCGAATTTTCGTTATGCCGGCCACGCTGAGGCATTCTGACTCCAAGTTGGCTACGACTGTACCATTTTGCAAAGGCAGTAACTGCTTTTGTGCGGTGAGAAAGTCTAATTTTTTTGTCCTTTAACTGTCCAAAACTCAATTCAGATCCAGATGGGATGAAAATCGGATCGTAACCCCAGCCAGGACCGGCAACCTTTGAAGAGATCTTTCCCTCGGTTTTACCAAGAAAACGTCGGAGCGTATTGCCGTCATTATACACAAAAACTGAGACAAAAGAGGCCGATCTATCTTTTGAATGGGACAGCAGTTTTAAAATTCCACTACTCCCGATAGTTTTAAAGACAAAAGACGAATATGAGCCTGGGAACCCATTTAATCCATGGATTACAAGCCCGTCGTCCTCAACAATAACCGGTTTGGATATTAATTTAAAGGCATCTTTGGATTTTTCTGCAGCAATTTGGCTAAGGGACTCTCCTTGAATTTCCCTTAACTTCAAATTCAAAAATTTAATAGCTATTTTGTACTTATGCAGGATCGGATGGATTTCAATATACTTATTAGTATTGGTGCTCAAGAAATACAGCGAACACATTATTTTACAAATATGAAGACCGAAATAAAAAGTTCAAAGTGACAATTTCAAGGCGTATACATGAAAGAAATCAGAGGGTGGCGATTAAAAGAATGAAATGCAGCGCGGACAAGTGATAAAATTTTATATCCAATGAGCCGTACCCGATATATTGTCAACCGAAGATAATCGTAGTAACGTTAAAACAAGCATGCCAATTATCGCATCGGATTTTCAATGTTTCGTGTGCGGGGCTATTTTTACCACTGACGAAGATAGGAGGCAGCATCTCGAGAAGGAATCTCTGGGAAAATTACACGCCTCTTCTGATGAGGAGAAAGAGATTGCAAAGTCGCAAGAAGCCATAAATGAGAATCGGAGGCACTATTTCTGATTGGAATTCCCGAATCTAGACAGACTAATTAAATCCTGATACAAAATATGCTTAGAGCATGTGTTCAAATTTCTTCGGCTCGTCTACGTGAGGCGCATATCTGCCACGTCCTTCAATATCCGAAACCTTTTCCAAGACCTTTCTCGTTCCCCTTTCACCCATTATATCCGAATAACCACTCAAGAAGTTTTCGAAAAGAGATTCAAACAAGGCAAAGTGCGCACTGCTATAAATTTCCTTTATCAACCTTACATCTACGGCTTTGTCTTCAAGACGCTCTGAGTAAAAGGATAATCCAAAATCGACGAGAACTAATCTGTTCCCGACGATGAAATTGGAGGTGGTGAGATCTCCATGCACAATGTTCTTCGAATGAAGAAATCCTGCGTATTTTCCCATCTGTCTTGAGAGGCCAGCATTCATTATGTCTTTAGCATTTTTTCCTGATATGAACTCCATTACTATTTCGCATGCCGCCGGGTCTACGAAATATACAAATGGAGAGAAGACTCCAGCGGTCTTTGCGACTGAGAGCATATGGGCTTCGCGAAAGGTTCGGCGACTACGGATTTCTGTATCAAGGGATTTATGGCGGTACGGCTTTACCGCTCTAACTTTCGTTATTGCTTTTTTTTCATACCAATTCGTGATGTAAATGTTAGCCTCTGCACCCTTTTTGATTAAAGTTTTTTTTCTAGATGCTGCAATAGTAATATAGCGAGGGCATAGAACATAAAAACATGAGTCCTGTTGAGCCTAGACCTGGCGAGAAGAGAATTCTTGATGAGGACTGTGCAGAAGATAATTTGAAGAACGGGATACTCATGCTAACTAACCAACGGATCATATTTGAGACGACAAAGGGAACCTTGTTGACTCTATCAAAAAAAACTGAAGAAGCCGCGCTGGATATTCCTCTCGACAATATAACGTCAGTAAAAACTGAAGGATTCATTGCAACCAAGCTTGTTCTTGTTACGAATGGTGTTGTATACAAGTTTGGCGTCTATAGCAATCGCAAGTGGGCGAAGGCTATCGAGGAACAGATAAAAGATCATAAGAGTTCCATCTGATCATCGATTCCAAGCGACCTCTACCTCGTCGATGCGCCATGATTGATAAACCAATGCCTCTTCAATTTCGATATTTTTTCTCGTAGCCATATATTGGAGCATTCCAACCCAGGCGATCTGTGCTCCGTTATCTCCAGCAAATTCGGCCGGGCAGAGATAGAATTTGCTGGATTGCCTTTTACATGCAGTTTTGAGCATTCCCGCTAATCTTTTATTCGCTGCTACTCCTCCTACAACCAAAAATTGTCTTTTTGATGTAAACGAAAGCGCTCGCTCAACTGCTTCAGTAATCATGGAAAAGGCCGTCTCTTGCAAAGAGTAAGAGACATCTCCGCAGGCGAGCTCGTTGCCTTGATCTGACACAGCACGAATAGCTGCGGTAAGCAAACCAGAAAATGAGACATCATTTCCTTTTACCACATACGGTAAGGACTGATAGTCACCTGACGATTGGGAAGCCAGCTGTTCAATCCTATCACCGCAGGGGGACGAGAACCCTATGTGTCTTCCAAACTGGTCCAACAGCTGCCCAATTGTGATATCAAGCGTCTCGCCAAAGATTCTCCATCTATGTTCCGAAAAAGCCAATATCATGGTATGTCCACCGGAAACCAACAAAACCAGTGGATCGCCAGCGCCAGTAAGCATCGCACCAAGCTCTACGTGGCCAACCGCATGATTCACTGGAACAAGAGGCTTGTCATGAAAGGCAGCAAGGGTCCTCGCAATTACCGCTCCAACCCTCAGGCAAGGCCCAAGACCAGGACCAGCTGAATACGAAATGACATCTATGTCTTTGATTGAGAGCTTGGCGGCTGTTAACGAATTTCTGAAAACCTTGTCCGAAATTTGACAATGATGTCTCGATGCATCTCTGGGGTGAATCCCTGAGCCCTGTGGGGGTTTGTAAACATCACGCGAGTCTGAAACTATTCGGCCTCTCAGCATACTATCAGAACCAGAGGATTCTATAATCGAACAGCCAAAAGTATGGGCTGTGCTTTCAATTCCAAGGCAGAGCATATTCTTACTAATTCTATCCCCTGCTTGATGCAGAAACTATCTTGATGATATCGTTGTTTTTTAGTTTGTGCTCAGCTCCAAGTCGGTGCTTGGTCCTAACATCTATCGCGTATAGAAAACCCTTTGCTAAATCTTCGTGAATGAGGCGGGCCAAATCCTTTGCAGTAGAATCTTGCGGAACGAGGCGTGCATCTGGGAGCACATTTCCTTTCTTATCTGTTAGCCTTACTTCATCTTCTACAGGATAAACGACAATGAATTTCAATAGCCTAAAGCAGACTTGATTTATGGCCTCTTGTTCTGGGCCTCACTTAAGGATTTGCCTGATTTTATTTCAAATGAATTATCCCCAGGAAGGTAATTCAAGAGGTCACGTTTTGCAGCTCTCCTTAGTAATGATTCGGCTTCAGCAGAACAAGCAATAACCTCAGGTCTATTGTTTTTGATCGCTGCAATGACTCCATTAGCAGATTGCAAGTCAGCCTTGTTTGCAGCTATTATGACCGGCTTGCTTCTTAACCTGATCTTCTGGCAGAACTCTAGAAGATCTTGTTGAGTCCAATTCACTGGTTTCTTGTGGTAAAGTCCTGTTTCATTTAGAACATCAAAAACAGATCTTTCTTTAATGGCTAGTCCTGACAATCTTTTTGCAAGAAGTTGCTCCAATTTTTGTACTTGATTCTCTGCCTCTCTGAGTACCTTTGTCCATTCTCTTCCCACAATAGATAGAAGCCAATAATCAAACTCCTCTTCTACGAATTTAATATCAGATAATGGATCTGCTGTCCCTGCCAATACGGGCTTTCCTTCTTTGTCTGTCGACGCTGAAGCGTCAATCACATGAATTAACGCGTCTGCTTGACGTGCGTCGTCGAGAAACCTGTTGCCAAGACCCTTGCCTTGATGTGCGCCCTCTACAAGGCCAGGAACATCAATCAATCTTATGGGTATAAATCGAGTACCTTCTATACATACAGAATGGATTGGATTGTCCTGAACTTGAAACTCCTTGCATACACATTTTACTCTTGTATGAGTCATCCCCACATTGGAGTTGATAGTAGTAAAAGGGTAATTAGCTGTTTGCACTTCGAGTTCGGTCGCCGCATTGAAGAATGTAGACTTGCCAACATTGGCTTTGCCTATAAGACCAATGAGCATGAGTTATATAAATTTCTATTAACCCGAATTAATGTCTTTCAAATCTCTACCGAGATAACAGACGATAAGAAACAGAGATTTAAATAACTTCGGTCAGATTTCAGCTGGGATCCAATATTGGCCGGAATTGTTGCTATTAACACTACTAATGTAACAGTAAGCAACAACATTGTCTATCTGCTGTCGCATTGTATGCGGATGCTTCAACATAGGGGAAAAGCATACTGGAAAATGGTAGTAGCAAAGAAAGCTATAAGCGGAGAAGGGTCTTTGCCACCTGATGATAAGTTATCGTTACTTGCACGAAAAGAGAAATTGATCGGTAAGAACGCAATCGGATATCTATCAAAAAGATCGCCACAATTTCATAGCATGCACACAATCCAAATAGTTCTTGACGGTTTTTTTGTTGACACAGAAAAGCTTCACCTACACCCGCTGATTGGAGCTGCAAAAGACTCTGATTCGCTCTATAAGATTTATCACATCTTCACAAAATTGCTAATCGAACGAGGGCAGCCTGAAAGAGCTGCAGAATTCCTGGACAGGCACCTCCGTGGAAATTTGATATTTAAAGTCGATGGTGACATCTATGCCTTCAGGAACAGTAGTGGATTCAAACCACTTGTTATTGCCTCTAACAAAAGTAAAACATTAAGCATTGTCGCTTCGGAAAATTCTTTACACACATCACTAAAAGACATGACGTTTAACGACATAAGAGCAGGTGCGCTGATTGCATTGCGTAAAGGAGCGGTCGAAGAGGTATTGACAAATTTGCCACGTGAGGCAATACTCATGGATCCGTTTGAATTCATTAGAGAGTCACATGTCACCTCATTATTCAACAACAAAAGTATCTATGAAATCAGAAAAAATATTGGAAGAGAACAAGCAAACTTCCTAGGGTGTAAAATGGGAGAACAGATTGATACTGCTTATGCGGAGCCAGACTATACTCGTCCCATGACACTCGGTTTTAGCATTAAATATCAAAATTTCTGGAAAAAATTCGAGATGGCAGAGGGAATAATAAAGGATCGGTACGATGACGCGGATCATATGATCGATTTCTCTGAACAGGTCAGTAAAAACAAGTTACTCACCACGGGGAAGTCTCTCAAATTTATTATCCAAGACCGAGTTCGCAATAAAAAAATAGCATCTGTGCAAGGCACAATCCAGACCGGCAGCACCGCGCGAGAAACAATTTATTATTTGCGCAAGGCTGGCGTGAATTGTGTCGTCATATTAGTGAGTTACGTCCCTACTGCTGATGGTAGGCAGGTTGGTCTGTATACCCAAAACAGGGAATTGATCGCAAACAAGTACGTTGGCAAAGTGTCATCCATCGATGAACTCAACGAAAGTGTAAACAGGGAAATAGGAGCCAATGCACTGTATTATAATAGTCCTGAAATACTTGCACGTGGGATAGGCGTACCTGAAAATAATCTGTGGTTCCCAGAATGGGTAAGATTCTTGGATTATAATAAGTAGACTGGAATGATCAAAAAAATCGACATTTCCGATAATCGAGCGAACAAAGAACCTGACGCTGTCATAATTCTTTTAGAAAACGGGAAGAGCGAAAGCCAAGGTTTCATTATACAACATATAGAATTACGTCAATATATTGAATCGGGCGATCCACGCCTGGGCGAGTATTCATTGATCACGGTCCTAATTAAGACAGATAAGGGAAGTGTAGAAATGAAATATGACGAAGGTTATAGAGGTAGCGCTGCATTGAAATCCGCAGCCGACTTCCTGTCTCAGTATGTTGGTTACGCGTCTTTAATATGTCGTACTCTAATCGAGTTACAGGATTATCTGTCTAGCTGAGAACTCTGGTTTGTCGGCATAAATAGTTTAAAAGCAACGGAGAATTGTATAAACAGGTTATACGGGGAATATCAAAAACCGTAACTTACCACTTACTGTCATTTCTTGTTTTTGCTCCATTAGTAGCGCCTGGAAGCCATCTATATACAGCGCTATCGTATATATATTGAAATGACAAAATAACGGGATTGAAGTTGATTAAAGGTTCTACGCATATCGAGCCCCATATAAAGGCAAGCAGCTACATCCGGGATATCGTCTTCGGATTTGGTGACGGCATAAACACATCCTTAGGCATCGTTGCCGGCGTCGGAGGAGCACAAATTTCGGCAGATGTTGTGATATTGGCGGCTTTAGTCGGGATGTTTACCGGGGCCAAAGCGATGGCGGTCCAGAATTACCTAGCAGTCAAATCTCAGAGAGAGATATTAGAATCGGAAATAAGACGCGAAGAGTTCGAAATTGAAAATCTGCCTAACAAGGAGCGCCAGGAAATAGTTGATATATACAAGGCCAAAGGCTTTCAAGGAGACGAACTCCAAAAAGTAGTCGATAAAATAACCTCGAATAAGGATGTGTGGCTCAAGACGATGTTAACAGAAGAGTTAGGCCTAAACTTGGAAATATTGGGAAGCCCTTTCAGGGGTGCACTCGTCATGTTCGGAGCTTTTTTGCTGGGTGGCATTCTTCCTATCTTGCCATATTTTGCCGTCAAAGCTGGATTAATTTCGTCAGGGGTCTCAATAGCAATAGCAATAGGAGTCAGTGTAGTTTCTTCGTTTATAGTAGGAGCTATAAAAGGTCGCATGGCAAAGAAAAACTGGTTCAAAGGTGGAATTGAAATGGCAGGGTTAGGAACTGGCGTAGCGCTTGTTGGGTACGGGATCGGAGCCGAACTTGTCAAGATTGGCCTAATTAATGTGGGAGGAGGATGACAGGAGATAGCACTATTCTAATGGCATAAGACTGGTCTTATTTTGAACCAGCAATATTTCGATACATATCTGAGGATTCTTTCATTATTGCTGCGGCATTGTTGAGCGTACCTGTTTTTTTGGAAGAGACTACAATAAGTTTTAGCTCATCGACAAGATCTCTTATTGAGCTCAACGTTGCCTTCAAAATTTCGTTCATCTCGCCGAAATCCTTGTTGGTGGAGAGAGAATCCAAGACATTGTTTGCAGTCTTTATTGCTTCTCTGGCCTGCTCGAGGACTCCAGTTTGCTTCATCTCACGAATAGTGTTTTCAATTTTGATTGAAGCATCCTGCATAGATTCAGTAGTCAGTCTGATATTCTCAATATTCTTGACAAACTCAGGTTCCTTGAGCGCGTCTACAATCTCTTTTGCAGCCTTTGTTGTTTCTAAGATTTTACCTAGAGATTCTTGTACTCCCGGTGCCCCAAGTTCACGAATTATCGATACCGCATCAGATGTTGTTTCTCTTATGTCCTTTAGTCTTTCACCCATTAAAAAACTATCATCAAACTGTTAATTGAAGGTTACGTAGAGCTTGCTATTGCTACAGGAAATATCGGCTAGACCTTTTAAATCCAAAGTCGTGCAGAGACTTACCATTAATCAAAACAATGACGTCGCCAAGAAATCGAATAGGCACTGGGCCGAACTGATCGGGGAGCTCTTTGATAGATTAACTGGAAAAGTGGCATCCGTGACCTGCACTTTTGATAATTAAATTATTGATATCCCAGGGGCCGTAGGATCTGACGGATAGAACGTGGGCAGCGCCCAATGGACAATCAACTGGCGAATCGCTGTACAGCTGAGGCACACGAGACAACCAATCTAGGAAAATCGAACATATAGAAACGAAGCAGCGCATAGCAAATTTTAATTGGTGCCAATGGCATCAATCTTTTACTCCCTGCCACCTAAGAGATTATCTTTTGACAATACCCGATCTAGCTCTTCTTTTGACATTAGGCCTCTACTCAAGACAAGCTGTCGAACGGTGATTCCTGTTTTCACGGATTCCTTGTAGATCTCGGCTGCTTTCAAGTACCCAATATACGGATTTAGTAGAGTGACAAGAATCGGACTCTTATCCACATGGGATGATATTGTTTGCCAATTTGCTACCAAGCCATCTACCATATTTTTTGCAAATGTCGGTAGGAAATTTTTTAGCATCTTGGCCGAATCTAGAACATTTTTCGTCATTCCCGGTAACATCACATTGAGCTCGAACTGCCCGGCCTGGGCAGCCAATGCAACTGATACATCATTTCCGACAATATTAAAGCAGATCATATTAAGACATTCAGCAAGAGAGGGATTAACCTTTCCCGGCATGATGGAAGACCCAGCGTGAACGGCAGGGATAATAATTTCCGCAAATCCTGCATATGGACCTGAGGCCATTAACCTTAAGTCATTGGCCATTTTAATTAACTCCAAGGCGAGATTACGGAGAGCGGACGAACAGTTAGCCACGTCGAACTTACTCTGCAAACAATAATAGATATTGGGAGATGGTTTTAAATCCAATCCAGAGATTTCCGAAAGGTGGCTAATTGCAATTTGGCTGAATCCTTTCGGTGAATTGACACCGGTACCTACGGCAGTGCCACCGAGGCCAATGTACCGGAGGTTATCAATAGCTTGATAGAATTTTTTCTTAGCGATTTCAAGCGAATATGCGTATTCTCCGAATTCTATCCCAAGAGTAACTGGAAGGGCATCCATCAAATGAGTCCGGCCAATTTTTATTGCGTCTTTGAACTCGATTGCTTTCCTCTCCAACGACCTGATTAGGTCCTCTAGTACCGAGATCGTTGCTAAAATATTAACTATAATAGCAACATGCATTGCTGTAGGAAATGTGTCGTTGCTTGATTGGGACATGTTGACGTGGTCGTTGGGGCTAATGACATCATATTCACCCTTTTTCTTTCCCAAGATCTCAAGAGCGCGGTTAGCCACGACTTCATTGATATTCATATTAAGTGCAGTTCCAGCGCCAGAGTTAATTGCATCGATTATGAATTGATCGTGCAATCTGTTCTTCAGAATTTCATCACAGCTCTTTATGATCGCACTTCCTATAGTTTTATCAAGGACGTTAAGTTCCATGTTCGCCTGCGCAGCTGATCTCTTTATCATCGTGTATGCGTGGATCAGGTCCGGATGGGCCTTTTCTCCTGTAACGGTATACTGCAAGGATGCTCTAACCGTAAAAGGACCATAATACGCTTCAGAGGGAACCTTGACATCCCCAAGCGAGTCTTTATCAACTCTAAAAGACATAATCAGTGTGTGGCATTGCCAAAGAAGTGTTAATAAACCAATCTAGCTCAGAGACGCTAACACCGAATTTCCGTGAAAAATCATCTTGCTGCATGTGATTAATACTATAGCTTGCCCATCCACGTAGCCAGCAGCCGCCTATCGATCTCTAGTCCATCTCTGCCACGTCGTTTTCGCTTCTCCTTTTTCGCAGAACTATAGCTAAAATGATCAGCGCAATTAAAATTGTGAGCATTAGAAAAAAAATTCCTTCATTCTTAACCGTTCCATGGGGGAGGATCATAAGGGCAATCCATTTGGAGATGTTGATAGGCATATTGTCCAAAATGCAGGTACGGGTTATTTGGTTCTTGCTGAAATAGTTAGTTCGGCCAAAGGAGCGCAATGGACCTAGGGAATAATGCCATATCAGAGTTTATCTAGCAAGGTGGGGAAGGGATTCGAACCCTTATATATTCGCTCACTACAGGATTTTTTCTGCAGGCGAACGCATGGCCGCTCTGCCACCCCACCTTCGATTTAGTCCTGAATTCTCCAAAATTAAAGCATTACTTATGTAAAACAAGTTTAGTCGACCCATGCTTACTATTACGAGAGACAAAATCCTATTTTCTATGCGTGTTGGCGGCGGTAAACAGTCGGAAGATTGCTTAGCAAATGCATTTCGAGATTGAAGCAAGGTAAGCCGTTCCTATTTTTAGTCTATTTATCTGAAGCAGACTTCGAGCCCAAATTACAAAGCGTTATCTATTGAATAGATAAAGCGAATTTGGCTGGGTTTGTATTTGTTTGCAAACATGACATGAAAATTTCTTTCATTGTACTAGACTTATCTCTATTAGCATACACCGCCGCGACTACTACACTGTTTAGATGTCTGTAAGCAGCTATGATTTATCATGAATCCAGCCTTTGCAGGAAATTAGTATCTGCTAGAAATGGCTTTGTAGGTTTGAATCTCTGATCTACCCACTGATTGGGTTCGTAGGGACTCTGGGCACTCGAAGTAGGGATGGCACTTTACGGGATGCGGTACAACTTGTATGTTTAAGGAAGTAAGTTTGGCGCTGACGGTATAATAGACAAGAGACGAGTATGTAATATGAATATAGAAAAAGGGAGCAAAAAAGATGAAACGAATAGTTGCGAAAGCAGGAGCAGCTAACTCAATAATCATGTTAACTAGGGTTCTTCTACCTGACGATGAATCAGACGTTAACGCAGCATTACGAGAAGAGCTAGAACGAAATGAATTCAAAGTTGATTCCTATGAATCACCGCTTCTATCTTTGGAGAGTTTTAAGCCTTATTTTTACAAATTAGCAATTCCTGATATTACAGAAAAATTAGGAAAGTAGACGAGAATCTCAAGATCTGCTTTCGAACAGCAGGAGAG
>WJXE01000088.1 GCA_009665115.1 Nitrosopumilales archaeon | reverse complement strand
TGACAAGCCAGATCTGTACTCAATGTGGCTCTTAAACATAGGGTACAATCTTGATCTAATTTGGTTTGACGAAAATGGAGATGTAGTATATATGGTAAAAGACGTACCTCCATGCAAGAGTACTTTTGATATGGCGGACTGTACTTATAAAAATACAGAACCCGCTAAATATGTGATTGCTGCGACATCAGGATTCATAGATAAACACCGGGTTAATAAAGACTCAAGGATGAGCATAACTTCGATCTAAATTGAGTAACAATATTCGTCATTTATTTTAAATGGGACAAAAAGCTAGGAGCCGTCAATGGATTTGCTACTACATCCAGAGTATAAGTTACCGTAAATGGAACACCATCTGTTTTATGAAATACTAATGCACTTCCGGTAAATGTAAACGATCCTGTACTTATCGGGGTATTCGTTACAGCCACAGGTGTATTTGTAAACATTGTCATAGTGGATAGAGCTATATTGGTACCGTCAAACCATTTTGCATGATAGGGTTCACCATGTTTCGCATCTAGTGTTATATTATATCTATTATATTTATGTTCGACCTCTACTTCTATCGGCTTACTTGCCGTAAATGTAACGGTCCCTGTCCAAATCTTTCCGTCTTGTCTTATAGGAAGGGCTACAACTATCTGATGCGGCAAGGTTTGATTATTTAAGGGTGCATTTGGCGCTGGTTCTGACATCGAAGTATTCTGTATGCGTATTACAATTGGTTGTTGATCTTGTTGTTGGGGTTGAGCTTTTGCATTTGAGTGCATTAGTATTGTAGAACTAATTGGTATACTTGCAGAAATTACAATTATTAATACAGTGGTAATCGCTGGTTCCTTCATCATGTTTTAACAGCTGCAATAGTTTTAGTTTCGTTATTTATTGATTAGTTATATAATTTGAACCAAATGATCTAACCCTTCATCCTGATAGCATACTCAGTGACTAGTAGATTAGTGACATAGGTATAAGAAGATGACACTACTCAAGAAATTATAGAAACGAACGAGGAGAATAATAACAATAATCTACCAATAGAGCAAGAAATTACTTAGCTTTTAAGTGAACGACTTATCATGATATGGATCATGACTTACATAAAGACTCAGTTATTACTATTGAACCGTATGGGCTAATTCTCCATCAGTTACTACCCAACCCTACTTTAATTGATAAGAAGCAAAATAAGTAGTGACATTACATTGTCGATAAACTGTATTTCATATGTATTTATTTAGTCGTCTATATCTTAATTCCTTATATTATCTTCTCTAAGAAATTTCTCATAGGACCCAGTCTGATTAAGTAGTAATAAAAAAAACACCTCTTTTAGTATTGGCTCGCCAAATTTATTACGGTATTATACGTCCTTTATTATGTACTATACGGTAACATATTCAATGGCTCATAGACGTCCGCTTCTGCAATATTTCTGCTCAGAGTGTAACATACTTCTGACGGAGACAGACAAGTCTATTGATTTTATACGATCGTCTGAAGAATGCCCAAAATGTGGTTGTCTACTTTCAGAGAGTCTAAAAAGAGCGCTGACACCACAACAAGATAATAGTAATCCAACAGCATCACTATTGTTTCCACCAAAATTCCATACTGCTTCTAGATTAAGATTTGATATTGAAGAAATAGATTCTATTTTGAAACTTGGAATTGGCGAATGCATATGCTTAGTCGGAAACCATTCAAAAATTCTTATCGAAAGACTGTGTATTAGCGCTTTACTACCAGAGAGCCATGGTGGATTTGGTTCTCCTAACGTAATAATTATTGATGCTGGAAATAGTTCAGATATTTATAGCTGTGTGAATTTCGCGCGCCAATATGGACTTGATATCAAAGATATCTTGAAGAGAATAATTGTAAGTAGGCCTTTCACAATTTATCAATTAGCAAATTTAGTCACTTATGAATTACCAAACGTTGTTCGTAAATTTGATACCAAGATCATTATTATTTCAGATATACTTCGTATGTTCTTAGAGGACCCGCAAGTGAGAGTTGGTGAAAGTAGGCGATTGGTAAAAGAAATTACAACTTCAATACGACAACTCTCAACCAATACATCAGTTATTGTAAACTTACGCTGTGATCCGCCTTCCGAGTACTCTCAAATGCTTTTACCAAGTATTGATAAATGTATACAAATTACAAACTGCGAATCCGACAACCGCATTTTTGTCCAAGTAAACAATCGAAATACTAGCCACAAAAAAGAAGATTGCAAAATCATACAATTGCAAAGACGAGATCTGGAAATAATTCCTCATAGATAATACTACAACTAATTCTTTGCCAATAAATGACAACTATTAGTGGATGAGTCGGATGTTTCTATTGATAGAAACCAGGCAATCATTGGATAAAAACAATAGATGGTCACACTCTCATTTATTGACTCATACCAATCGTGTTTCTATGTATTACCGGATGGTGAGGTAGTCAGTGCACAATTTTTCACGATACCGATGGGATGAAAAGTATACTGATCTATTTACTGATGTTAGTAGCAAGCTTTCTTTGTGGTAAGTTTCATCTATTCTAGTGTAGGATTTGCAGAAGGTAGCAATCCTCGTTCTAGCAAGTATCAATTAATTTACAAATACCCCCGTCGCAGAAAGCTTGCGGAATGGCCGGAAGTGTATGAAAGACCGGGCAGCACATTAATGTATACTTTTTCTCCTGCTTCAATGGTAGTTGTCTTTTCAGGTAATAGTAGATAACCATTTGCTTTACTCAACACAGTCATCATTGCTGTCTCACCTGTTATGGGAGTTGCCTTAACATTACCCTCTTTTGATAACCAGGCGTTAACGTAAGCAATTTTTGTGAAATTCTTAAATTTTTTGCGTGCCTCCCACTTTTCTGTCAATATCCCCGCTATTCTCAGTCCATTAAATTCTAGCAGACCTGACAAATATTGAAGTAATGGCTGAGCAAATGCGATAAAAGCGTTAACAGCTCCTTGTATAGGTCCAGGTAGGATAATTACCGGTTTACCCTTTAACGCTCCGACACCGGCCACTCGTCCACGATCAAGCTTCACACCGTGAGCTAAGACACCAGGTCTTCCTAGAGAGTTGATTGACTGTTCCACAACATCGTATTCTCCCACTGAAGAACCTGCTGTTGTAAGAATCATATCGTTTTTCTCTAAAGCGAATCTGATCTTCTTTCTAACCTTGTTGACATTGTCGGGCGTTACACCCAAATCAAGGGATACCCCGCCACACTCCTGTACCAATCTAGAAATGATGTGGCTGTTGGTATTCAGAATCTTACCACTCTTAATTTCATTTAGATTATCGGTTAGCTCGTCTCCAGTTGGAATTATTGCAACTCTGGGTTTCCTAAATACTGGCACTCTAGTAATACGAACCATAGCCAACAACGCAACATCTTGTCCTCTTAGTATATTTCCTCTGTTCAGTAGCAGTGAATCCCGCCGTACGTCCTTACCCAAAGGAGAGACAAAAGATCCCTTTGGAAGCGCGGCCAGGATTCCCACATTATCTTTCGATTTATGTGTGTATTCAACAGGTACAACGGTATCTGCCCCTTGTGGCAAATAGCCACCAGTAGATATTCTACATGCTTGCCCAGAATGCAAGACATCACTAGGAACTTTCCCTAATCCTACATTTCTGACTATTTTTAACGTTATTGGACCGGAATCAGAAGCATGTTTGATATCATTAGCCAACACAGCAAACCCATCCATGTGAGAAGAATCATACATTGGGATATTGACATCTGATATTACATCTTCAGACAGAACGCGTCCGTAAGATTCCAGAACTGAAATAAGCTCGGCTTGTGGTTGGACCTCAATGTTTTGTCTAAGGCTCTTGTAGGCTGCTCCGATCGAAAGATATGTAATAGGTTTGAGTGTCATGAAAGAATTCAAAATGTAGTCTATAACAAGTAATAATATCTTTTGCCATTTCTCATAATAGAGAGTAATAGACAGATAGATGCAGCCCCAACTATTTCATATTTGGGGTACATTGACATTTCGCGAATCCGGAAAGATTTACTCGCAAATATTCAAAAACTTGGTCAGTAATTATATCAGCTGCTTGCTGGTGTGAACTGAACAATTATACAAAGAAAAATGAAAACAAAAAAAATTATTGTTTGTGAAGGAACTGTTGCTGTTGTGCAGTAAGGAATGAATTCCAAGCCTTTGCGGCGGTGGTTGTAAATTCTGTCACTGAGTCAACTGTTCGATTAAAGGTTCTGTAGTTTTCTCCTGCTGCATGTAGCGCGCTGATCGTCAGTTGGTTATTAATATCAACTGCTCGGATTACGTTCTTTGTGATTTCATTTGATTGCTTTACAAATTCTTCAGTGTATGGTGCTGTTACAATCGGAACGTTCCCGTTTGTTGCGAAAAGCTTTTGAGCTGTAACCATATTCTGGATAGTATTCTTGACTGCTGCTACATAGTCTAGTTGTAGATTAGAAATCGATTGTGTGTACTGTGGTTGAGCTTTAGTTAACTCGTCTACAATTCGAATATAGTTCTCTCTTGCTGTATCGTATAAGTTAATTACTTCGGTTGACCTTGTTGTAGTATTTACGTCGTCTTTAGATTTATTGTCTACCATTTTATATCACTATACCATTATTAGCATCCGCATTATATATACGTTGGTATTTAACGGGTCTAAATACCATGTAAAGCCATTCAATGTCTGGGTAGTCAGACAGAATAGTCATATTTAGCAAAAGATATTCGGCAGCTAGGGCGTTCATACGTCCGAGCTGAGTGACTGATATGTGTTGACCTTTCTTCTAAGGCTCGAAATATCTCAATCAACTAACTAAATGCAAATTAGTGCATGATTTTTATTTATCCATTAGGTATGTGGCCATCTTTAGAACAGACGATAGTACAGGCGCTTATAGATTTTCAATTTGAACCTGAACCCACCCTTTAAGTTAATGAATTATTACAAACTGCATCGTCTCATATAATAAGTTAGTTTAGTCAGCTATAATACTACATTAGAAGTCAGAACTCGCTTCAAACCGAAAGCGTCTAATTCGCTTTGATTATAGTAGAGTTTTAATAGTCTACCTACAAAATATGACTTGTCATTTTAAGTATTGATCTTGACTGTTAGGTTGCGAGGAGTTAGTTTGATGCGCATGAGTTACAAAACAAATCATAAGAGAACATCTGCCACTATTACGGCTACTTTCTTGACCATATTGATAATGTATCCATTTTTACAAGAAAAAGTACAAGCATTATCATCCACAACTTTCGTTGTTGATAATAATGCAATATATCATGATACAGCTTTTCTAAGTGGTGGTGTTCTCCTTTTGGCCATCCATACACAGCCAATCGTTGTTCATGCAGGCAATTTTTTCCGTATACAGGCAATGGTTCTTAATAATTCTCCAGGTACGATTAGTTTCACTGCTGGACCATGTGATTCGACAGTGTCTGCAATATTTAATAAAAATGTGGTTGTGAAACATGAAGTAAGCTGTTTTGCAGGAGCGGCATCAACGTCAGCAGCAACACATTTAGTTAAATTGAGACCGGGAGAAAAAGTATCAATAATAGGAACACCCATAGGGACGACATACCAGGCCGTTGCATCTGGACCGACAATAGCTAGTGTGACATTCCATTACCAGTTAGGAACTGGGACTAACGCTAGCATTATCAAGTCCTTTGAATTTAACATATTGCATTCATAGAACGTTCTCACCTCACATAGATTCTCAGCGTAGCCACTAGATTTGAGTACGGTGTTCATAATAGATGAAACGAATGCGATTACTTCTGAATGCTGGTAATCTCAGGTTGGATTTATCATCCCAGTGTGATATATCAAAAGAAATGGAGAAGGCGAGTTAGAGTATATGTTAGAAGTCTCAAAGATAAGAATCCCACCAACATCCTTCTGCAAGAGGAAACGAATTATTACTCCAAATCCGCAAATTCTATCATATTTTATATAATTTAATGTCAGCATAACAAATATCTTAGGGTATGAAAGTTAAGGTCGCCCGGGTATCTGCGATGTCTACCTTAGGTTCCGATATTGTCTACTTGTATAATTGTCTTAAGTAGGGCCTTATTCTACCCAGTTCCTAATCGCATGGTTGGTTTGCCCAGTCCAACAGTTTGGTATCAATCTAGCAAGACGTAATTAGCGTTCAGTCATTTTTGCGGAGGTATTGCCTCTAACTTGTATGGCCGTGAGGTTTGAACGGCAGCGGGCTGTTTAGTATCATATGTATAGGATGATGGAGCCCACCAACGTGGCGGAGCAGCTATTTGCATGAATGACTTCAATCATGATAATGATTAACCGAATCTATAGTTGGCTGGACTGCACTCTCTTTCTTTACCACTTCCATTACCTTCTCCCACACATGTTTCTCAAACTCATAAGCCATTATTCCACCAACAGCTACACCAGCTGCAAGACCTATGGGTCCCCCAACTAGAAGACCTACTGCGCCGGGCCAAATAAGACTACCAAACCAGGCTCCAGAAGCAACCTCCACTGCGTAATCATCAGGATTCCCTGTTATGGAGACATGTATTTCACGTAAAGATCCAGCCCACACCTTCGGAGATGTATTAACTGCTACAATACTTCTTAACGGAACGCTATTAAGAAAGCCCTTATATTCTGAGACAATTCGTAGCTCTTTTTGAGCTTCTAATACCTGCTTTATGCTATTGTATAAATTATCTAAATTAGTGTTGAGTCCTTTAAAGTGTTGTACTTTAGCCACGGTGAAAACTCCGTCGCAGACATATTTAAATTATTAGAGAAAAAAACAACAATCTGTCTCGGCCAAGACTGATGTAGAATTCATACACAAATACATTAGACTAGTCGTCATGGTTTTTGATGGAATAGGAACCCAGGTGCCAGGGCCTGTAGGTGTGATTGGTAGGTGACAACTTCTATACTAGTTCTGTAACTGAACGCCACGCTACAATTTCTACTAATTCGTTTCTAGTTTTTGAATTTCGTCCTGATTCTTCCGTAGTGGGATAATGGATATGAGGTTGTCCTCATTGGTGCTACTCTGGTCAGTATAGTATTTCCGATACCGGTGTTATTGATAGTGCCACAGCTTAAGAAAACTAGATTAGGATCATTTCAATAGAATAAAGCAAACAAATAGGACAATGTTTTGTTTACGATGAAGACAGCGATAAAAACGACGACACTCATAATAAGAATAACGATGATATGAATAGCAGCCGGTCTTAAATGGAGTTAAGAATAAAATGGGTGGCATAAAAATATGTATAGATTGTGGTAAACAATTTACTCCTGAATCCCATGAAGATGATGTTATTTGTGAAGATTGTCTAGTACTTTTGAAAAGAAGATTCTGGAGTTCGATAAAGATAGGGAAGGCCCTCGATAATATTATTGACCTAACATAACC
>WJXE01000087.1 GCA_009665115.1 Nitrosopumilales archaeon | reverse complement strand
TCATAATTCTGTACTCGGGATCCATCGCAAACAAGGGCAATCGTAATACGTTTAGGCGTAAATTCCTAAGCAAGATTTTTGGTATTACCAATCTCAGTAGTACCATACAATACTGCGGGAGGATCTATCAAGCCTAGTATTCCCTTCTCGCCTTCAAAGGCGTTATCCGTTGACGGCCGATTTTGAATTCCAATCGTTCCCTTAAGCGCGCCATAAAAATTAATTGCTTCACTGTTTATGGTCAATTAGTTGTTATGTCGAATACAATGTATCCATTGGTTATAAATTTTTAGTAACGCATTCCATCCTCCGAAAAAGTTCTCGCTACGAGATATGTACATTCTCTATTGGCTAGACAACAAGACTCTGATTTCGCGGAAACAGTAGAGTCCAAATGAGATAATCTTGCATCAGTTATTTTTAAGGCAAGGGAACGAATAACCAAATATGGAGACACACGATGCAAAAGATGGTATATCTTGATCTCAGGACTGATCACAACAACAGTCGTAACACATTGAAAATAGTTTGATTCATAGGAAAAGGAGACAACATTTTCCGCTGGTCAAGTGTATTTGCCCGGCTTTCTACTAAAGATCCTTTTGCAGCCTTCAGAGCAGAAATAGTAGTCCTTACCCCGGTGTTTATAGGTTGTCGCAAGTGTTTCATCCATTTCTATTCCGCAAACTGGATCGACAGGCATCCCAGTTATGGGAGTTTACTAGTGTATTTATTTATTCTTTAGACTATGCACATCTTATCAGCGTTATTCGTCTCTTTCCGATATATTATTTATTATCATGAACTTTGTATATCCGCGAAGTGCCTTTTTCGTAATCTGGTAACAAACCATAAGAAGATTTGTACAACAGACGTGTCAAAATAATTTCACTGTACTTAGCCTTTAAGAATTATTATTACTGATTTGGTCAATCCATCTTGACGTAAAATTTGATATTCTATCAAATGATATATACGATATTATTTATCTTGTCTTATCCATCGATAGAGATTGTTTGTGGAAAATGCGGATCCGTTATCAACAAAATAATAAGTTTGAAATCAATAAAGGATGTTTTGCGACCTACTAATGGTCGATGTAGGATATGTGGGAATGCGCTTAATCCTTCTGAGTTCACAATCGACTTGGAAAAGCAGCATTAGATTAAACCTTCGAAACACGAATGCAATTTATTTGAATTTTTAGAGAATACCAACTCGGTAGGATTAGAGGAAAATATCATCAGGTCTGTCAATTATGTTCTAAACTTTTTGTTCAGAATATTCAGTCAAAATGTTTTGACCTACAGTAATTTAGTCTTCGTAGTGATCTGTTTAACGTGTTAGCTGGATCTCTTGCTGATATAGTCAGACATGTACAAATATGGTGGCTTGTCGGTGCCTTCTGTGTTATAGGAGTCGTGATAGCTTGGGGAATAGCGAAGAACAGGTAAAGAAATCATCAACAATGGGCCTAGATTCGCTGCTGTTGACTCTAACTTTGTGCATGATTTAGATAAACAAACTTGCTGCCAAAACTACACCCGTGACTCGAGAGTAAGCCACCGTTGCACCCATGACCGGTACTAATTTCTCAACATCTTGGTAAGATTTGCTGATCCGTTTAATTGCACTTACAGCAAATGGCGCTGATAGAAGGGATGCAAGAGAATATATTTTTAAGTAACCCAGAAATATTCCCGCTATGATTAGAACATAGGTACAGAGAATCATCCATGGGAAAATTTTTACTGCTCTCTGCCTTCCCAACAATATGACTAAAGTTCGTCTTCCTCGTGAACGGTCAGCTTGATAGTCGGGAAAGGAATTTACAAATAAGACCGATGCCGATAAGATGCCCATTATAATACCGACATAGACCACACCTACCCCGATCGACGACGTTTGGACATAGTAAGATCCGACTACAATAAGAGTGCCTTTGATTGCAACAAAAGCCTCCCCTAAGCCGAGGTTGACGATACTTGTTGAATAAAAATATACTGCTAATATAGCGAATCCGAGGAGTAAAGCAATCATAATGCCTCTTATCACCACAAAGTACATCCCTATTAGAGTCCCGATTAGGAGAAAAATAAGGCCAACGGAATAAACGTTACCCGGTTTTAAAAGATTTTCCGGTAGTACTCCTGTTCCGCCACTAAACTTTGTTCTCTGCGTTGCTGTGTCTATACCTCGCTTGTAATCCCAATAGTCATTCAACAAGTCTATACTTGCGTGAAGGCAGATAACTCCAACGAATGTTAGAGCCGCGTCCGATAAGTCAATCTGTTTATTTTTCCAGAAAGCAAGTGCTATACCATTGCTGACTGCGATCACGGATGCTAATAGAAATCTTAATCGTATAGCCCGCAGCCAAGTTCTTATCATTTTGGGTAAGGATCGCAGACTATTATTTAAGGGCTCAAATTGTATTTTCGAGTGTACTGAACATATAGTCAAGCAAAAAAATGGACTTGAAAAGAGTGTTTGGTTTTTGTGTCTAAACTATAAATACATTAAAAGTTTAGTACGGCTAGAGACTGAATTGGGCAAGAGTTCGTGTATCTTCTGCGACATAGTTAAAAAGAGATTGCCTTTTGTTGATGTCTACGAGGATGACAATTTTTTGGTATTGATGGACAAGTATCCAATAAGTAGAGGACACACTCTAATTATTCCAAAAAACCACTACGATAATTTGCTCTTAATGCCAGAGAGGGAAGTCGGAAGATTATATTCACTCGTGCCCATTATAGCCAGGGCGATTGTACCAACTGTAAAAGCAGATGGCTTCAATGTGGGTCAAAATAATGGCAAAGCGGCAAATCAAATTGTCCCACATGTCCATGTTCATATTATCCCGAGGTTCAATGATGATAGCCCTAACGGCCGATGGCCGATGAGACGTGTGGCTTCACACGAAGAACTCTTCAAGATTGCTGATGGGATTAAACGATTTTTGAATCCCACTTTAGTTAATAAAGAATTAATTTAACCAATATTGTTCTGCTATCGGCTGGCATCTCTAAAAATATTATAGACTTGTTTTGATAATGAGAGCATTTGTGTCCGTCTGTACACGCTTCTTCACAAGAAGTAAAAAAAGTTAGCCTCGATTACTTTTAAGGCTAAATCTACTGGTAAATTAGATGACTTCGATTCAGCTCGGTAAAAATTCCAAGTACGACTGCACAGAATTAGTTTACTCTATTGTCCGAAACAATAGCGGCAAAGTTACGGGCAAGCAGCTTGAGCGGGAAATTGGAAGTAGATATGAAGTCCGATACGCCATTACACGTCTGACGAAAGAAGGTAGAATTAAAAGAATCAGAGGTTTTGGTGTCGACAGGGTCGAATTTTTTTACCAAGTTGTTGTATCTGATGCTCATCAACAGATGTGATACCGAACAGTTTGCTCATCTGTTGTCAATCATATAATCTAAATGATATTTTGGTAAAAACCGGTACTTAAATAATTGTATTAAAGACATAGATATTTTGAACATGATTAGTGATTAAGATTATTGAACAAGCAGATAACATAACGCCATCCGAATGAACAACAAGAAGAGTTATTGCCGTGTTCTAGGATGTCTGATTATTCAAGAAAGAAGGGCACCGTTTAAAGACAACCAAATGATGATAATAACGATAAAGTAAAGATTAGAAAATCTCTTCGTCGCCTCTAATACCGGCCAGCCTGGTTTTGACGCCGGATGCACACTCTAAACAGACGCTAGTGGAGAAGGGAAAGCTCTTCATACAGTCTTTGCATGTAGGCTTGCCACAATTCGAACATGGCCTCGTAAGCTTTTCGGTGTTACACAAGTAACAGAAATTCGTATACATAATGAACTATACGACCTTATGCCGTAAAAGGTTATCGCATAATTATGGCCTACTAAATGATCTAATCTCTCCGTCGACAGGAGATCCATTTTGGTAACGAAAACAATAGCAGCGTAGATATAGATATTCCACATATGACGACAACACTATTTTGAAGGTTCAGAAAAGACTTTGAGGTCCTGTTGTTGGTTTTTCATTCTTCGCTTGTATTCAAGAAGGTAATCTACTGCCTCTTTCTTAGAATCGAACCTTGCTTCGCCTCTGAACGACCCGTTTTGATCTATAAGACTAATGGCATTCCAGACGCCGTTCTTGCTTAGCTTTTTTACGATAAACATCTGTTATGATGTATACTATCATAACCGGGATTAAAATTAGATCCGTGTCACATGAGTAAAAAATAGAGCACGATGATGCTTAATTACGAATAATAATATCTGCTAGTCGCGCAAGTTTCACAGGTTTTATCAGAATTTGTATCATTTTGTCGTCGAAGAAAAAGTCCTTTTTCAATTCGTCCTTTACACCATGAAACGCTGTTAGCATTAAGATTCTGCCAGAGGGGTAACTCATCAGAATTTCTTTTGCGGCCTCTAACCCATTCTTTTTTCCAGGAAGTTTATAATCGATTATGACAAAGTCAGGTCTATATTTCTCATAATCGTCCATTGCTTCATTAGCCGTAGTTGAGGTCACAATTACAGAATGACCTTTTGCACTCAGATAATCCTTGTAGAGGTGGAGGATATCCTGTTCATCCTCCAATATCATTACCTTCCGAATCTGTCTTTCCTGTCTACCAGTTCCTGCCATATCGAGAGACTCCCTATATTGGCAAAAATTCCTAAAAAAAGATATCAAGATATCCGAGCGATAGTATTACTGCTACTGGGCCTGAAGCGGAGAATTGCTCCTATTCGCCCAAGGCTAGCTATCTGAGCGCCTTCTTCTGATTTTCCAGAGATTATTTCCAGCCGACTTGCTGTCATAGTCGCTAATTCTTCTAGATAATCTACAATATCTTTCTCGCTGCTTTCATAATCGACTGCTGAGCACGAAGGACATGGTTTTGATAAAAGCTCTTGTTTGGTAGATACCAAGTTACTTCTCTCAATAAATTTTTCTTGTATAGTGCCGCATCTTTTGCATTTTACATCCAACTTTAGAAAAGTAATATCGTCAGTCACAATAACCATATCGACAATTCCGTTCTGGAGAGATTTTATAACATCCAAGATACCGTAGATACCAAGACCTCTTCCTGAATGAACCTCGCCCATGAATTTCTTGACTATCTTTTTTTCCTCCATCAACCGATATTCTGTCATAACACCTTGATCATTAACCTTGTCTATGATTTCGCGAATGCCTTCGTCACCAGAATAAGAAGTGTCTAAAGTCGTAATAACGTTGTTCTGCAGTCTGTAATCCAGATATTCTTCTCTAAGAAAATTCTCCTTTGTTGGACCAGGTCCCCCTACTATAAGCCCTCTAACATTAAACTGATCAATGAACACTTTTTGAGCATGGTCTCCTACTCTGTGATAGTATTCATTTAGTTCATTATCGCGAAGCCTTTCAAATCTTCTTGCAGACTGACCGCCTTGCCTGTGTTTGCCAGCGACGCCAGAGGTCATTGTGTCTACAACTACCCATCTATCACCGGTCAATATTCCAAGGCCAGCTTCTTGTGTATCAATAGCAATAATCCCTATTACTTTATCATCCTTCATCATATCCCTCAAGTGGTCTATCCAAAAATGATCGTCGCAGCGATAAAGCTGAATCTGAACTGGCTTCGGTGGTAGAACAGGATAAAGTTCAATCTTTTCTGTGCCGAAACCCTTCCCGCTTGGAATAGCTCCGCAAAATATGACGAGCCCATTCTCCGGCGTCTCCTTGAAAAGTTTTAAGTGCTCTATTGTTCTGCTCAAAGCGTCTTGAACGTGGGTTCTCGTCAAATCGGATTTAATGTTTGAAGCAGTACCTGATTCATTACGCAATTGTGCAATGACATCGAAAATCGGTCTCCTGGGAGGGACATACACGGTTACAAGTTCGGTTCCATGACCCGAAATGCTTCCAAGTTCATTCAACATTTTGGTTAACTTGTATCTCTTTACCGAATCCCACTTCGGTTGCGTACTGCTGCTGCCGTTATTCATCGTTGCTAATAGAGACTTTTCGTGCGCACATAATATAAGGATATCAACAACATAGCAGGAAAGACAAAAAAAATGATGTTGTCTAGATGATAATGCCTGAGTCATAATATTTTGTTGATGCATCGTTCTCCCAGATTCCTGACGTTTGCTTACTTTAAGCCAAAGTTATTATTAAACGTGAGAATGTAAGAAATCAAAAAATAATGGAGATGCTTCCGAGACTTGAATATGTTAAACAGGCCAGAGTTAGACTCGGCTTGACTCAGCGCAAGCTGGCCGGGCTAACTGGAATAAGCACATCCATGATCAACCAGATAGAGTCAGGTCGCTGCAAACCAAGCTATGAGACTGCCCGGAAAATCTTCGAGCTCTTAAGCTCTCTCGAAGGACAATCTTCGATGAAAGCTGGCGATATTTGCAGTCGTAGGCTAATTTTAGTACAAAAAAACGACACGCTTCGGATAGCCATTGATAGAATGAGAAGTAATTCTATCAGTCAAATTCCAGTGTTCGACGGCTCCCGTGTTGTTGGTATTGTAAGTGAAGACGGCTTGGCAAAAAACATGGTGGAAAAAGCCGAAAAAGAGGGCGGACGCAATATGACGATTTCCATGATTATGGAACCACCGCCTCCTCTAGTTGATTTATCAATTCCTGCCAAGGCACTGGTTCCTTTGGTCAGATTTTCAAAGTGTGTTCTTGTTAGTGAAAAGGGTGCTGTAGTAGGGATTATCACGCTCACAGACACCTTGAAAATGGTAGAATAATAATAAATGGATAATGGAGGTTTATATGCCGTTTAGTCATAATAAAAGATATATGATAAATCATGCCACATAGGCTCACGCGATTCTGGGTTTCATCAATCCGAAGTTATCCGCGAAGTTATTTGCTTACCATGTATTATCAAATTGAATATTCCTAAAGACTAAAGAGTCTCTACATTTTGTCTTCCATACAATTCATAACGAAGTAGTTGTTATTATCTCCGCGTGTACGAGTATGATCGATGTGTTTCGTTGCTCTATCGTAGACAATTCTGCTTTGAGCTAGGCTAGGCACGCCAAATACTGATTGAAATTTTTTGCTCACCAGTACGAGACTGCATCCTATGATAAAGTTTCTAAGAGAAGATATTGATAAAGAGGGACAACTAAATAAATACAAATGAAATACAGCCATAAGTCAATTGGAGCCATGTTACGAATGTTGACACCCGACTATGTGGAGGCCCAATAGAGCTGCCTCTGTATTTCACATGGAGAGGCTTCCAAATAGTGCAATATTCATAATACTCATAAAGCACCAACTCTAAACTATACACTTCCTGTTGCTATTACTTGCGATAAATTCGCGATAAGAACGTGGCACGTCTTGTTGCGGCTATTTTTATCCGCGGAGGGAGGCTCAGTCTCCTTTGCTTGTATGCGAAAAATACTATGAATGCGATTATTAGAAAGTCCATCCTATTTGCAAC
>WJXE01000086.1 GCA_009665115.1 Nitrosopumilales archaeon | reverse complement strand
AAATACTAGGACTAAAGAACCGAGCAATTGCAGCCAAGGTTGAGAGATACAAACAAAAATTAGAAGGAGATGTATTGCGTAGGGCAGCAAGGTTAGATCGCTTAGGGATTGAAAAATTGCTCAAGTCGACAACATTGATTAGATGATGATTTCTTCAATAAATCATGAAGAATGATTATTATGAAAATAAATACTATGAAAACGCAACTTACTCTACTTGTCGATACGCGCTGATGGATTAGATTTAAAAAAGTAGGAGAGAATAGTAACTGCTATAAGATGTATCTGATCCTTACTAGGGAGATGCAAAGAAAAAAAATGTTCTCAATATTTGCAATTGTGGCTTTAGCTTCCTTAATCGTTTTATCGTCATTGGCGACGTTTCAATATCCAGCTAGAGCACAAAGCCAACAACAGAAATTAGCGATGTTAAAAACTCAGGATCATTCGCTTAATATTCTCTTTAAGAGAGTAGAGAATTCTGTCGTTCAGGTGACTAGAAAGATCCCGACGCTGAATTTGCAAAATCCGCAATCGGGAAATGCCACTGCACTAGGCTCAGGGATTGTCTATGACACAAAGGGCCATATTATAACCAATAACCATGTAGTAGGTACTGCTAAAATTGTGGATGTGACTTTCATTGACGGAAATAGGTACACTGCAAATGTTGTCGGAACTGATATCTACAATGACTTGGCAGTTCTGAAAATTACTGGGAACCTCACAAAACCTGTAACTCCGCTACAGTTGGGCAACTCCTCAGCACTAGAAGTTGGCGATCAAGTTATAGCTATCGGAAATCCTTTTGGACTTGACGACACAATGACAACAGGAATAGTAAGTCAGAAAGGCAGGTTGTTGCCTGACACCAGCTCAGGGTTCTCTATCCCAGATGTGATTCAGACTGACGCTTTGATTGATCCAGGTAATTCTGGTGGGCCTTTGTTGAATATGCAAGGACAAGTTGTTGGCATAAATACCGCAGCAGTTATTTCTGATAAGGGCGGCTTCTCCGGGATAGGTTTAGCCATATCCTCTAATACTGCAAAACGCATTGTTCCTATTTTAATTGAGAAGGGTAACTACACTCATCCATACCTCGGACTCACTGCCGCTACCCTCACTTCGGACTTGTCTGGAAGTGTTAGTGGGTTAAAACCAAACTTTCAAGGTATATTAGTAGATTCTATCGTCAAAGGGGGTGCTGTAGATAAAGCAGGCTTGCATGGTAGCACGACCGATCAATATGGCAATAAGCATGGCGGGGACATAATAACTGCTGTGGACAGCCTCCAAGTGAAAAGGATGGAGGACCTGATTTCTTACGTAGAAGAGCACAAGTCAGTTGGAGACAAGATAGTGTTAAGCGTCTATCGAACTGGGCAAACACTCAACTTGCAAGCGGTCCTCCAACAGCGTCCTTCACCGCTTCCATATCTAAAATCTCCATCCGTTCCAATGCCGCCATAGCGTATTTCCACTATGGCAGCGATTACGTCTCAATTGTTGTTTGCCCGTAAATGGTAGTGCACGAGGAGAAATAATAATATAGTAAGGAGGTATCGTTTCTTACTCTTAGATAATAATCTAATGAAAAAATGTCACCATAATTAAACTAAGAAAATAAACTATAGCCACAGCCTTTATCGTTTTGCCAAGTACCATCGCAACGGTGAATTTGGTTAAATCGTACTTTTTTATTCCTGCTATTATCGGAATCACGTCCCCGCCTACGGGGATCCAAGGCGATATGAAGATCAACAACCATCCGTATTTCGCTAACAAAGCGTAACTCCTTTGGCTTCTCCTGTCGTCAAGCCTTGTTATCTTTCTTATCCGATGGGATAAATTGTACCCAGTATAGCCTAGGAAGTAAGCTATAAATCCTCCAATTATTGATCCGACGGTCAAGACGATAAATATTCTCATCTCGTTTTCTCTTGCGGCGAGTAAGGCTGCCGTCGTGAGTTCGGTTGGGATAGGAATAAATGAGGAGAGCATACCATTGAAGAAAAGACCTACGAGTCCGTACTTCGTGAAGAAGTTGCCGATGGAAGGTGGGATTAAAAACAGTGCAAAGGTTATCATGATGTGTCTCTCTGGACGCTCATAATTTTTACTTGTTCAGAATGAAACGGAGCGCACCCATTCAATATAATACGTGTCTTTAACCCTGAGAATCCCAGCAGGAGGAAGATGAGGGGGACTAGCCTTGTTTCTAATGGAGCGCTCTCGCAATCCGTTAAAAAGAAAACGAAGAATAGCGCGTAGTGTCGCACAAAAACACCTTTTCTAGCGACACTAGCGAATCGTCGCCGAGAAAATCTAACGTCCAGCCGGTTTTCATGCATATACAGACCTACGGCATTTTTTGGGTATATACTTGCGTAACAGTTGATCCACATAATATATACTCCGCGCATTCGATAAGCCTCAGGTTTAGATATCTTGGTTTTTCTCTGAGTCCTCCTAGAAGAATGAGAAGTAGAAGAAGGAAAGGAGCCTGGACACGTCATATGCCTTAAATGATGCTTATTCTGAATGATTATGAACCCCGCTTAAGGAGATATTGAATAGGACAAAGTTGGCAAATACTTATACATACATGTTGAAAAATATACATCAGAGTTTAGGAATCGAGCAAATGTCAAGCAAAAACGTAGAGGATCGCCAAGATACCACCAGAGTAATGATCTCAATAATAACATAGTTGGGGTGGACTCATTTCATGGCTGTTCAGAAACAACCGGTGGCGACGGAAAAATTCAGGGAAATGGACAAGAAGCGTTGGTTAGTACGGTATTTGGTACTTGCTAGCATTGCCGTTATCCTCGGAATAAAACTCTATTTATTAATTTATGTAGTAGATTTTACTGTTGGTTTCTACAGCTTTCTTACCTCATTTGTCTTGTTTAATATATTTTTTCTGTCCTGGGTGAAATACCGCGATCCATTTACTAGGGTCAAGGATGTCATCATCCCCGAAGATCGAAAACCTCTCGTCTCAATTATAGTCCCGGTAAAAAATGAGGAAGGTAACATCAGGAACTGTGTTCAATCTTGTCTTAATTCGTCTTATACTAATAAGGAAGTCATCATTGTTAATGATGGGAGTACTGATGGGACAACTGCAATCTTGGATGAGATGAGAAAAGAGATTGGTCCAGGGCCCAAACTTCAAATAATTCATCTCTCAAAAAGCGTAGGTAAAAAGGTTGCTATTGAAGCCGGATCCCAGATCGCTAAAGGTGAGATTTATGTCATGATGGACAGTGATTGCGATCTTGCTAGCGATGCCGTCGAAAACGCCGTAAAAATATTCTATACTGATCGCAGAATCGGCGCTGTGACAGGTCATGCGAGAGTGAGAGGTGCGGCCGAAGGAAACACCTTGCTCAAGATTGAAGATGTATGGTTCGACGGACAATTTAGGATGCTAAAGGGAATGGAAACATCATTCTCGTCTCTTACCTGCTGTTCTGGCGCACTGTCGATTTATAGAAGAGAGGCTGTGCACCAATATATACACGCGTGGGCTCATGATAATTTCCTTGGTATCGAGAATTTTAAATTTGCAACAGACAGACGGCTGACAGCGTATGTTCTGGGCGCTAAGCCCGAGGACATATGGGAGGCTAAGAGGACGAGTACCGGAGAACAAGATAGCAACAAAAACAGTATTGATTATAATAATATCCCCATACTCCAGACAGGAGGAGATGACCTGAATACAATGAGATCCTCTTCCGACCCGGATCAAGAAGAGCTCAAGAAAAAGGATCGGCGAAAATATGCATGGAGATTAGTGTACAGTCCGAGCGTAAGGGTGACAGCAGGAGTGCCAGATAATCTCGTGGCACTAATACGACAACAAATCCGTTGGAGGAAGAGCTTCATTCGGAGCCTTCCCGCAACTGGCGGAATATACTGGCGAAGGCCATTTTACGCAGCTTTTCTATATTATCTAGTCTTGGGCCTCAAACTTATGAGACCATTCATTGTTATTAAAATAATCATACTTCTATTGTCAGCCGATATAGGGACAGTGGTGTTCTATCTCTCGGGACTAATGTATACTGGAATGCTCTACGGGATCGATTCCCGGTTACGAAGCCCCGGTTATCCATACTGGTTGTATCGGCCTTTATTCACTTTCATGTCAACATTCGTATTCAGTTGGCTATTATTTTATGCAGCGATCACGATCAGAAAAGAAGCATGGAGATAGTTTGCACTTCTTGAAATCTTGGCGCGTACTTCTAATTAGGTGAAAAAACTGGGATCGCATTCAGTCTCATGTTTACAAATTGCCTTACCTTTTTCTGTGAACAGCTGCTGGATTGATTATCAAACAGCTAATTCTACTTCTAACAACGCCTCTCAGCTTCAGATTAGGTTCGCATACCAGCGTTTTTCGGTGATTGCGTTTACCACGCCTCTCATCTGCTGCCATGCAGTTACTAAATCCAAACTAGCTAGCTCAGCCTGAAGGTCACCTGATCTTGAGAATCATGCCGATTCGATCTTCCCAAAATGGTTCTGCCACAGGGCCATCTGGATTCTGGAGCCTTGTATTCCTCTTATATGCAGCCACGTAGGAGGAGTTTTGATATTAGGTGGCACTTTCAATTATTCTGGTACCTGAAACAAAGAGCATTGAGTTCAGTTTCGATCAGATCTGCTTTAATATTTTTCAAGGACAGATGATGCGTCTGCAATTGATATCAAATTGAATTAAATAAATTATGCACTGGTAGAGTTGTATTCTGAGCCTACATATGAAGAAGTTTCTCTCTCTTATGATAATAAATAAAGTGTACGACAAACTACCTGAGATATCTATTTTGGAGATACAGTCTTTTTCCATCTAGCTTTCGTTGTAGGGGTATTCCTTTGGCCTCTACAACAGGAGCTGTTGTCTACTTTTGTTCCATGTGAGCGGTACGCGACAGACTGACCTTATCATAATTATTATTGCTAACGAGCACAGTCAAATCCCAAAAGTTTTCTTTGAGAGATGACAAAGATCCTGATTCATTTCCTTCGTTATTCAAATGAATTGTGTATCCGAGTGGGTTTTCCGCGGCTCCGTTGTCGCGGTCATCTCTAACAATAGATTCGGGTTTTTCTTCTATATACGCAAAGTCCTTTTCACAATTTATATTGAGATTTTCACTACAATTGTGGAAAAAGTTATCTTTAATATGTTGTATCGTATCATGCCATGTGTATGCCTTTATCGTACCTATCATCTTTCCTTTCCTGAAACGGCTTTCCTTATCCTCAGCGTATTTGTAGACATCATAATAATCACCTGACTTTACACATTTATTGCAATAAGCATTTTTTCCTTTCTCAACACAACTATTACATTGTTGTATAATCATTATTACTCTAACATTGATTCTTTGCACTATTTAATATTGATTCGAGAATGCTTCCCGTGAATTGTCCTATATTTTGACCTACTGTCGGATAAATTATTTATAATGAATGTGTATACCCCACTGGCTTTTTACGGGTTGTTAGGAGAAGAAGAATGAAGAGAATACGGATTGTGAAAAACAAATTCTTAACGAACCAATTGAGGTTAGTTGGAAATGCTCACCACGCACCTAGAGAGGGGTCATACCAAGGTTCATAATCACTATGAATAATAGTGGTAAAGGATTAAGAAATAAAAAATAAATTACGAAAGGTAGCGATAAAATCAATGATAACTTGTAGACTCTTCTTATTCAAACGAATTCGATCCCGGTAAATCTATTGTTTCTAAATTTAAAAATCTATATCGCTAATATTTGAACCCAAACGAAGAGTGATCAATGAAACGTAATCCTATCGATTTGTAGGCAACTCGCGATCTCAATTATTGTACAAAAAACAAAGGAGAATTTTCACAGTTGAACCTGCTGTGTTAATATTGGAAGATATAGTTCTCCTCCTTGCTTCGTTCGATTTGTGCAAGTCCTTGTTTTTGATTTTCCTTTTCTCTCTCCTTGACCAAGTCCATAAGTCGGGTATAGTGTTTTAAATATTCCCTCCCTTTCTCGCTGGTCCTAAATACAACGCCATTCTCAAGAATATGTTGTGAGAGGAGTTCGTTATTCAGCAGATCAGTCAGATAGTAGTTGACCTGCTCGTAGCTCAGGTTTGCTTTGTACATGATATGGGTCTTCTTAATCGCGACTGTGGACAGACAAAGAATATCAGCTGTAATCTGAATTTTTCCCCTATTTGTTCCTCCGTTGCTCTTGCTCTTCTTACGTTCAAAAGAAGATGATGAGAATGTAGATTGCATCATTCTGTGATATACTGAAGGGTTCATCTAAATTAGGGGAATGGAGGAACGCCTCGGTATGGAACGGTCGTTCCTAATATATTAGTCCTACTCTAATTTTTTACCTAATTGTTACGGAACAGTTTCACTTGAGATGCCAATACTACTTGTTTCATTGAAATTGTTCTCTATAAAGAATTCTGTACAGGACGATTTGAAAATGAGATTTTCGTTAGGCTCATTATATATGAAAGATTGTTCAGAAGTCAAAAGCTGAGAGCATGCTGCGTGGTATATTCAGATAAACATCCCTTCCGTCATATCGTTCGACTTTAGATTTCGGGACTATATACTCGCGAAACTTTGCACCATGTTCTATTATGACTATGTTATCACGATATTCTGCAATTGCGTTCCCGCACAGGCTTGCATCACTAGCTCTTACCATCTTTTTAGCTTTTGTTATTTCATGCCAGTCTAAGGAGTTCATGGTACTCCCATTTCCCTCAGTTATGATATATCTGCGCTCCTCTACTGATACTCATAAAATATCAGAAGAAGATAATTCTGTAGGCCAAAATTAATTAACAATTATACTATCTATTTTTAGTAAGAGCATACTTCAACATACCTAGGAAAATTTATGCGCTACCAAAGCATTGTTATGGCTAAAAACTTGTCGGCAGGATGATCGAGTGTTGGATGCTGTCAATTTACATGCTATCAACCATCGAGTCCATTATCGAGGGTTGGACGTTTGTCGGCGCATTTGCGGCCAGAAGTAGTATCAGTAGTGTTTTTGATACCGGTTCGAAGTTTTCTTTGCCATAGTCGCAAAGACAATTGGCAGCTCTGTTTCTCGGCAGTACAACGTCTCTGAATACCTTCCTCTCGCCCTCTACCTTCCAGCATGAATTATCGCAATTGTTACGTAGTCGTCACCGTTGAACACGATGCTCGAAGTCCCATTGTTCCAAAGTAGAAGATCTGTGAAATGAGTTACTCTATCCCCTGCCCCGGTAAATGGATTGATTCCAGCTAAGGCTGCTCGCATATCAGCATGATACAGCGATTGTCCTGTTGCTGTTATATCCAATGTCTTTGTAAGGTTTACAGCGACTGCATGCTGTACTCCTGCATCAGTGATTTCTGCAGCTATCAACTTTAGATGATCACTTCCTGTAGGTGAACTAATCGACACATGTCTACCGATGATG
>WJXE01000085.1 GCA_009665115.1 Nitrosopumilales archaeon | reverse complement strand
AAGGTCGTCTATAGCCTGCTCAAGATTGTCTACAGGAAAATTAAGGATGGTAAACGTTGCTGGAGTATGGTTAGCCTTGGGATATATCAAGATGTTCCTCCCGCCAGCGATATGGAGCTCCAACAGACCGTTCGATTCGGAAACCTCCAGCCCGAGTGTCTGGCCATAGAACTTCTTCGCTTTTTGCAAGTTGTCTACCGAAAAACCGGAAAACGCTTTCGTGTCTTTGAACATTGACTAATTCCCTTCCGTATTTATGGATATGTTAGTATACATCGCTAATATAACTATCTTTTCTATACACTAAAAAAGGCGGAGGCAACTAAGAAAAGAAGACAGAATAATCAGGATTATAAACGGACCAAAGAAGTTAATTAAAGATTAGGACATGTTCGCTTTTGCAACCATTGTGGAGGGAGTACTCAACATAATCCTAAAACTCGATTCTTCTCAGCAACCAAAGTCTTAATAATGACTTAATTATCCTTAAGCTATACTCGAAAAATTAGAATCTCTCTAAGTACGAGATCTTGTCATTAGAGTTACACAGTATAACAACTATGTCAGATTAATGGATGGCATAATGTACACAATAATATACTAAATAATCAACGTATTAGAACAAACTAACTTTATTTGTTTGAAATAGCTATATAGTAATACAGAAAGCCAACCACCAATTTCTGTGGCCTTATCCTTTAGGCTGCAATGGCAGCCAATAGTAGAGGATAAGGCCGATCAATAATTTTGCGTTCTACAAATACACGCTAATGAATAAATTTGCACTAATAGAGTAAAATACTGCAAATTATTCGATTCAGTACAATAAGTGATGGCTTCAATCATATGATTCCATCTGAGATGAATCACTTCCTTCAATAACGAACATCTTCATTTCACAAAGAGAAAGGATTATGAAAAGCGATACCATATAGAATGTTGCAGGACATGCAAGAGAGAAATAGAATTGAGTAGAGACGCGCTAGCGCAATTTTTGAATCAAAAGTACATTAATCTTGAAACCTACAAGAAAAGTGGCCAAGCAGTACATACACCAGTTTGGTTTGTTCAGGACAACGGGGTAATTTATGTTAGGACAGATAAGAATTCAGGCAAAGTGAAACGTGTTCGGAACAATCCACATGTGCGCACAATGCCATGTGATCTTAGAGGGCGGCCGAAAGGCGAATGGATTAATGGTACGATCCAGATCGCTAAAGATTATGAATCACAGCAGGCTAATCAACTTCTTAACCAAAAGTACGGTTTGCGTGGAAAAATGCTTGGCATAATGTACAAGCTTAGGAAGATCGAATTCGTGGTTCTTTCAATTCATTTTAGTGCTGATGAAACCTCAAGACGGTAACATCCCAGGTGTAGATAAGTGTTTACCATTTCTTCCGAGGAAGCACCGGTATTGCACTGTCCGTAAAAAGGTTGCCCTCAATTCCTTCCACAGATAAAGGCGTACTGTATAAATAACAAAACAACTTTCAAAATATGCCAAATATGAAAAGAAGGATATACCCCATTCCATATTTTAGGCTAAATCAAAAAATATATGCTATAAACATTTAAACAAAAAAAATGAAAACAAAAAAAAATTATTGTGTGTGGAGGAACTGTTGTTGTTGAACTGTGAGGAATGAATTCCAAGCCTTTGCGGCGCTGGTGTTAAATTCTGTCACGGACTCAATTGTTCGATTAAGGGTTCTAAAGTTTTCTGCTGCTGCATTTATCGCGTTGACTGTCAGCTGGTTGTTGATACGAACTGCTCTGACTATGTTCTCGGTGATCTCGTTTGATTGCTTTACAAATTCATCTGTGTATGGTGGTGTTATCATAGGAACGTTGCCGTTACTTGCTAACAACTTTTGAGCTGAAACCATATTCTGGATAGTATTCTTTGCTGCGGCAATATAATCAAGTTGTAGATTAGAGACCGATTGTGTATATTGTGGTTGAGCTTTTGTAAACTCGTCTACTATTCTAATGTAGTTTTGTCTTACTGTATCATATACGTTAGCTGCTTCAGTTGACCTTGTTGAAGTGGTTATGTCGTCTTTAGATTTATTGTCTACCATTTTATATCATCTATAATACTATTAGCATCCGCATTATATATACGTTGGTATTTAATGGGTCTACATGCCATGTACAACCATGTAATGTCGAAAATTGGTACAAGAATGGACCTCCAAGCGCGAGAATAACAGCATCTGCTGTTTGCATGGAATGGAATCAAGCCAAAGTTGTAGCGACACCCTTGTTTTCGATCCCAGGTGATATAATGTCCTTCAGCATTGGTCAGCTGCTGGTCTTCATTTTCTTCCAATCTGGTAATTTTTACATTCTCTCAGTTTCAATGTCTCTGGTACGCTCCTCTCTAATATGAAACCACCATTTCCTATTTTTCTTCATAAGAGGTCGACATAAATTATGAATACGCTTCTCGAATCCTTGGTAGGGGCTTTGCTATGAATTCTTCAGTGTCACAATTCCAATTTGGTTTGCAAATTTAGATATTACATCAAAGCCTAATCTCACAAGAACTTAAGATTATTCTTGCTAATATTATATGGAATAGAAGATATTATTATTTTTATTTTACTGCTTCGCTTTTCTGCCTATAGGCTCCGACAGACTAGGCCAATAGTTTAATGGTTAGTTCAATTCCTGCAACTGCTACTACTGCTGCAACTATTATTATTATTTTATCATGGTCAAGTTTAAATGCCCCAAATTTGGATCCTATAAACCCACCTGCCAACACAACCACAGCTAACGGCGCTAGAAGGGAGACATCGATTGACCTACTTATTGAATGTGCTAGCAAACCAATAATGGAGTTCGTTACTATAAAGAAGCTGGCTGTAGCCGCGGCCCTTTTTGGATCAGCTAGTCCACTAAGTATAAGAAGTGGTGATAACCATATGCCACCTCCAATTCCTACTAAACCAGCAACAACACCCAACACAGCTCCTACTGGTACTCCGATGAGTGCAAGTTTCGTGTTACTAAAATTCAATTTTCTGATTTTATTCGGTTGGGTTTTAATCTTACTACTTGAAGCCAGGAGTGCAGCTGAAGCGGCAAATAGTGCTATTACAAATATGAGGACAAGACTCCTTTCTGGAAGTACAAGTAGTCCAGCGAAGAAAACGAAAGGTAGTGAGGATAGAAATGGAAGTGAAAATTTTAGTGAAAAGTACCTGGCTCTTGAATAATTGATAAAGGCCATACTGGCAGCAATTATGTTCAAGGCCAGCGATATTGGAGGCACAGTATATAGGCTTACACCTGCAAGAACAAGTATCGCAATATAACTACTACCTCCTGCAAAACCTACACTGGAATAAACAAAACTTATTGCAAAGAAGATTGGAGCAAGAATAAGTATTATTAGTTGATCCACTATTGCACACACATGCAACTAGCAATAACAAATTAGAAGGAAAATAATTTAAAATCAGTACAGAAAATATTCATAGTAAAAAGTTTACGAATGATTGATATTGAAAGTTATTTCGATATATAATTCTAGTAATAATACGAAGTCATTACTAGTTATTAGTAACGTTATCAAAAATGACTGTTAATATAGTAGAAGCATATATCTTGCATATTGGTAATAGTATGCAAGAAATCTAATCGATTCAATAAGTTATCTCACATAATCTCACTTATCGATCATCCACATAAAAAAATAATAGCGATTTTTGCTATTGGGATATAAGACAAGCGGATATCATCCGCTCGGGCTGCTTGAGCTACCTGAGATATGATGATGAGAGAGTGACTGCTAGAAGATCCATGATGTGTAGAGCTCGGGCTGCTGCCGCTACAGCTAGTACTACCAGCACCCACACCAACATTATTAGTAGAGCTGCTATTACCCCCGGTAGCGAAAGTTGGGACTGTAGAGTTGGTAGTTGTGGCTGTTGTGTTTCCAGCAAAGGCTTGGCTGTTACCTAATTGTCAATTTTTAGAATGCGATAGTTATACTCATTATATTATTCACATTTACAGAAGCGTACCACAAGTAAAAATTAAGAAGTAAAGGTGTTTTATTCCTACTAATGTTGGTAAATATAATAATCTTCTTACTGTACTTAAATGTGCCTAAAAAATGGTTTCTGAAACACAAAAACGGATATTTTGTCCTTTGCTGACTGGATGTGTCTATAAATGGAAATACCATCATATTTTACAATTGTAAACACCTAGGCTTATACATCTGTTCGTCTAGCTATAATACAAGATAACAAGAGATGGCGAAAGATCCTGTTTGTGGTATGTTTGTAGAAGAAAAGCCTGATGCAATACGGTATAATAAAGACGGAAGAGAATATTACTTTTGCAGTAAGCAGTGCTTAGATGAATTTATTCAGCCTGAAAAGGAACTAAAAAAGCTCAAGAAATATGTCGCTATAAGCATAGCACTAACAATACCCATAGTAATTTTTAGCTTACCTCACATGTTTCCTGCACAGTTTAGTGGTGGTCTGTTTCCTATGGCAGTTATGCATTATGGGAACTATATAATGCTAGCATTAGCTACCCCTTTACAATTCTGGATAGGGTGGCGCTTCTATAGGGGATTATGGGATGGAATTAAGGCTAAAGCATCTAATATGGACACACTTATTGCGATTGGAACATCAGCTGCTTATTTGTATAGTGCAGTAGTTACAATAGTTCCAGGATATTTTCCATTTAAATCAGTTTATTTTGAATCTGCAGCAATTATTATCACCTTAATATTAATTGGAAGATTGCTTGAAACAAGGACTAAAGAAAAAGCTTCCGATGCTGTAAGGAAACTACTTGATCTTCAACCAAGAATGACCAAAGTTATGAGGGAAGGAGGTGAAGAGGTAGAAATCCCAGTAGAGCAGGTACAGGAAGGTGAAGTTATGATCATAAGACCTGGAGAAAGAATACCAACAGATGGCATCGTGATAGAAGGCTCATCGTCTATAGACGAATCAGCTATAACTGGGGAAAGCATACCTGTAGATAAGGAAAAGGGAGATGAGGTTATAGGCGCAACCATTAACAAGAGCGGATTACTAAAAGTCAAAGCTACAAAAGTTGGACAAGATACTGTACTTTCACAGATAATAACGCTAGTTGAAGAGGCAAGAACAGGAAAGGCACAGATGCAAAGGTTAGTAGACCAAGTTGCAAAATATTTTGTACCTGCAGTTTTAGCAATAGCAACAGGCGTAGGCCTCGGATGGTACTTTGTAGGGGATATAGGACTGACATTTTCACTTTTAGCCTTTGTATCAATAGTAATAATTGCGTGTCCCTGTGCTTTAGGCATTGCAACGCCTGCTGCTCTCATGATGGGAGCTGGAAGAGGAGCTGAAAATGGAATCTTGTTTAAGGGCGGAGAATATTTGGAAATAGCAAAGAAAGTAAAGACAATAGTATTTGATAAAACTGGAACTTTGACAAAGGGTAAGCCGTCTGTAACTGACATATTGGATTTGTCGGGAATAGGTGAAAATGAATTGCTTAGGCTTGCTGCAATTGCAGAATCTGGCTCAGAACATCCTTTAGGTCAAGCAGTTGTTAATAATGCTAAAGAAAAAGGAATTCCGGTAATCTCTAATCCGACCTCATTTGAAGCAGTATCAGGTCATGGTCTTAGAGCAACATATGCAGATCATACAATTCTTATCGGAAATAGAAAACTAATGGATGATAATAATATTCCAGTTACTGAAACTGTAGACACAACTCTTACACAGCTTGAAATTCAAGGCAAAACAGGTACTCTTGTTGCAATCGACAATAAACTTGCAGGAACAATTGCTCTTGCAGATACTATAAAAGAGAATGCAAAGGATGCGATTGATATACTTACTAATTCAATGGGAATAGAAGTAGCAATGTTGACAGGAGATAATGAAAGAACAGCTAAAGCAGTTGCATCTAAACTCGGAATTAGTAGGGTTATTGCTCAAGTATTACCGCAACAAAAACAACAGGTAATCTCAAAGCTAAGAGATGAAGAAAAAAAGGTCGTGGCAATGGTGGGAGATGGCATAAATGATGCGCCGGCATTAGCAGAAGCTGATCTAGGAATTGCAATAGGTTCTGGAACAGATGTTGCCAAGGAGACCGGAGGCATTATCCTGATAAAAGATGATCTAATGGATGTTCCTATAGCACTTGATTTAGGAAAAAAGACAGTATCTAAGATAAAGCAAAATCTTTTCTGGGCTTTTGTATACAATGCGGGTTTAATACCGGTGGCAGCAGGGGCGTTAGTGCCGTTGTTTGGTTTGAATATGTTTGGATGGCTTCCTATGCTTGCTGGTTTAGCAATGGCAATGAGCTCTGTAACGGTAGTAGGCAATTCGATATTACTTGGAAGATACAAACCCAAATTCAAAGTTAGTAAAGGAAGAAGAATGGAATTGGAGAAGCAGAAAATTTTCTCTAATTATGATCTTAAACAAACCGCTATTACCAGTCACTCCCAAAAATAACAACAACATGATCAACTGTGAGAAGAGCAGGTCATGTATGTCTATCGAGAGTATACGTTGGTGGTCATATCCCATTGGATGTAATAGGTAGGATTCTTCTGGGAGTTGGAGTATCTCTTATTTTTATAGGTACACATAAGCATATAGAATCGTTAATGGTGTCAACAATAAAGAGGAAAATAAAAAGGTAAGATGTGGGATTTCGATGTCAGGTCATTATCAGCAGTGGTATTGTCAAGAGATAGATAAACTTGTTTGTTTAGGATATTAGCACTTTAGAATCACCTTAAGATTTCCAGCGTTTCCTGTAAATCACATCCGTACTAAAAAGAAAAAAATAGGAAGCTATGGGCCATTGCAAGCAGCAAGAGTATACACCGATGAGATTAAGGCCAGTCGGACAGGATTCTACTACGGTCTTCTTGCTTATTGGGTCATCGTAATAGGTTGTTCTTGTACCTTCTCAAGTTCAGGTTCTTCTTCTAAGTCTTCCTCTTCTGCAATCTTGTGCTTGAATCGCCACTTATCTTTGATTTCATAGGCTATGAACTCGCACATGCATTATCATCACTTTCATAGCTTAAATCAGTTACTTTACCTTAGGATATCTATAGATGCTGAATGAGTACGACCGACGCAAGGAAAGCAAAGCACCAATCATCAATCATTCCATCTGACGACGGTAATATTCTGTAGATTGTGTTGTATTGTCGCAGACAATAAAGTCAGGCTGACAGCTTGATAGTTACAATTCCAAACTTACTTTTCAAAACACGTTTTTCTGCTTCGTCTTGTGACATATCGCCAAGTCCTCTTGTGGCCATTTTTATAACTGAACCAATAAGAGGTTACTACCTCTTTCACAACGAAATGAATTATCACACATCTTATTTATGGTGTCAAAAATATTTTTACCGAATATCAGTTGGTGAAATGTTCTTGTGAAAAACAAGAATCACAATGCCTGATTACCCATAAGATACAACCAGAGATACACGCTACACTAACTACTATCTTGCCCATTGAATCGGATACTACTTAGGTTCTCTTGTCAGTAACACACTATACACT
>WJXE01000084.1 GCA_009665115.1 Nitrosopumilales archaeon | reverse complement strand
TAGATATCATAAAGAAGGATCTCGATGCGGGAGATAAATCAGAGTGGGCTCACTTCAAATATTCAATGACCGCAGAAGGAAGGTTTATCTTAATTAAAGAACATGCAATTCACTCAGAAAGAGGCTTTATCGCAACCACCTAATTTTGGCAGCTTCGATAATCATCGTCTGTTCGAGAGATCAAGTAAGCAAGTACATATGGAATCCTGTTCAGGAGATGACGTAAAAGATGCTTCTATTATATGCACAAAGTCAGATATCATAGATCTAGTAAATGATAGGAATATGAAGAAGATTAAATTTTAATATGAAATATGGCAAATATTCGTATGGACTGGGCACCTACTAAAACAACACGATAGATACTCGCTAGGAACTGCGATATCCAAAGCGTCATAAAGTTAATAATGAATCCTTGGCATATACCTAGAAGTGTATCTTTGAAGGCCATATATACTAAGAAAGTAGCATCCACAAGGAGGACATCTGGTGTAAAAAACGAAAGGAGAAAGCAAGATGAAGAGGAGCTTTACATAGGAACCGCTGAATCAGAGCATATAGAAATGTATCTGAAAGCCTTATGGTATATTGTTGAAAAAGGCGAAGAACCCAAAATAAGCTCGATTGCCAAGTTACTCAACATTAGACAACCATCTGTCGTCGAAATGCTTCGCAAGCTAAACGAAGCCAACTTGGTAGAATATGAGAGAGGAAGTATAGTAAGGATTACATCTCAAGGCAACAACATCGGAAGACAAATGATTCGTAATACAAGGCTGCTCGAAGTAATGATGAAATATGCGCTAAAGATCGATATAGATGAGGAAATGGCTTGTGGCATAGAGCATCATATGAATAACGAATTTACTGACGCTTTATGCACATTATTGAAACACCCAAGAAAATGTCCCCACGGTCATAATATTCCTGCTGGAAAATGTTGTAATAGGAGTAGTTAGATGAGTATATGCTTCAGTATCATAATTTAGATTGTTTCGAATTGGAGCTTATGATCCAATATAGTTTGTAGCTCAACTCACAGGTAAAACTGTCCACAGCGTCTGGCATTGGTTTTAACTAATGGTTTAGCTGGTTACAAGCTGATGAATTTATTGTACAACATTACTTTTAGTCCAGCTTCTACTTTCTGTGTGGAGAATTTCCTTGAAAGCAGGTCTTCGCCCAGTACACGCTTGATTGAAGAAAATACTATTTCAGCAATCCATCTTCTACCTGCGTCCTTAATCCGTTTCCATCCTTCGTATCCTAGTTTCTTGATTAGTAGTACTTCTTCCCTTCTTAACTGACATCCTCCTGATCTTGTGGATGCATTATTTCTTATTTCAATAGCAGGTTCAACATCCAGCTCATCTAGTAAGTTAAAATTCCTTCTGTTATCATGCGCCTTGTCTGCATGTAATTTTTCGATGTCATATTTTTTTGCTGCTTCTCTTACTAAAGGACAAAACTTTTTGGCGTCGTGTACAGTTCCTTTAGTTATTCGAAAAGAAACCACTTTCTTGGATTTTGCGTCAACAGCTATATGTAATTTGACAAATTCCTTTTTCTTTCGTATCCATTTTTGTTCTATATAATGACCCTTCCTTGATACAGTCAGACCTGATGCATCGACTATCAACGCTATTGGTTCTTCTTTACCATCACCAAAATCCATCTCCAAAATTGACGGTTTAAGCCTGATCATTCTTCTCCTGATATGCGTGAAGTGTATTTCCTCAATTCTGACATAATCTGATAATCCACGTACTATGCCTTGGACCATTCGGTAAGGAATTTTAAAACCAATCTTCAGAAAAGCCAGAAACTGGACATAACTATCAGAATACTGAAATGGTGCTCCAACCTTGTCAATATTCATCTTTTTAATTTCTTTATTAGATGATTTAATGAAAGATACATCAATCAAAACACGTCCCCGTTCAATTAGTGATTCGTTATAGTCATGCCATGACTTGTTTAATGGCATATCATAACAAGAAAAGGACTGAAGCTATATCTATTGTGCTACAAGCTAGATCCAATAAAAATGTTTAAATAGTGTGTTAGGAAGACCTAACTAGGTTAGCCTAATATGAATAAACTCAGCGACATTGCTGTATTTCGCTCTCCTACTGGTCTTCGAGGCTACCGCGATCTCACGAATATTGTACCTTACTTTAATGGTATAAAAAAAGGAATGGTACGACAAGAGACGCGTTATACGTGAGTATGGTGAAATGATAGTATGATGGAGTATTGGCAACTTTTGCTTCTAGGATCCATAGCTGGTTTTACAATATTCCTTGGATTACCTTTGGCTGTACTGCAGAATGTAAACCCAAAAAAGAAAGGATTCCTCAATGCGTTTGCAATAGGAATTTTGGTATTTCTTATAATAGATGTATTTGGTCATGCTTGGCAATCAGTTGGAATCGCTGCACAAGGCGCTTTTGCAGGTAAATCTCCTTTGGGAAATGCAGTATTTGATCTTCTTGCAATGTTTGGAGGGCTTGCAATAGGACTTCTGGGTCTCGTCTTTTATGAGAGTAGATACATGATGTCTAAGAGTGGTCATAATTCAACAGCAACGATGAAATCGTTCCTGCGAAACCGACAAGAAGCATCAGCAAAGGATGTGGTCAAAGATGGTAGTGGCAATAAAGCTAGTGACGGTAGTCAACAAGAACAACACTTACTGTTGCAAGAGATAAATGCATACAAATTATCCACAATGATCGCAATAGGCATAGGCGCACATAACTTTAGTGAAGGGCTTGCAATAGGCCAATCCTACATATCGGGTGCAATAGGATTAGCAATACTTTTGATAATTGGATTTGGATCTCATAACGCAACAGAGGGTTTTGGAATTGCCGGCCCATTGACAGGTCTCGTGAGAAAACCAAGAATTCGCTTCTTAATTATGGCCGGCTTAATTGGTGGTGGCCCTACATTTGTTGGGACCATTGTCGGTAGCTTCTGGAATTCTACGATAGCTTATGTGTTATTCTTGTCTATGGCAGGCGGAGCATTAGTCTATGTTTCAATGTTGATGTACAATTCTGGTAGACGACAGACCACAAATAATATCATGATGGTGGGTATATTTGTCGGATTGTGTACTGGTTTTGTGACTGATTTAATAGTTACACTTGGGGGAGCATGAGAATAGGTAATTCGCAAAGATTTAGAGTAGGAAGGATAACTTTGGTGCTTTATGCGGACTGCGTACGATATTCAAGCGCATTAGGGTCATGTATAGCATGGTGGCTAGCAGTATTTACCATTGCGGGAATTCGATCAACAACAGCTAAATTATATGCACAACAAACTACAGGTAACGTGAGCTAGTCTTGACACAGTCTTCATGCATTGGTTTATTAATATTGTCGTGGGAGAGAAGTAGATGTCCGACGTACCTAACCCATCTTCTCGCGGTCAACATGTTATGCTTTTGTATGATATCAATTCTAACCGCGACCTTGCCGCAATAAACTATATCAATCAAGGACTAGCAGAAAAGCAGCTTTGTATCTATGCTTCTGTTAGTGCGTATGACACATCACACTTATCAAAGATTTCTTGTCGGATTAAAAATTACGAAGAAAACATCGATAAAAGAAACTTGTTCATCGTAAATCTGAAACCATTTTATGATTCTGTTTTAGCAGGCGATCTAACACCATTCGAGGAGTTCAAAGTACAAATACATCAAGAACTAAAAGACAGAGACGTACTTATTGTTGCTGATTGTGCTGATAACCTTTTTAGGAATAAACACTTTGACCAGTGCGAGCTAGTTGAAAAGTGGTGGCAAGAGAATTATATAGAATGGCGAAGACTTCGACAAAATCATATTACTATTATATGTCCACATTCAGGCTCATTACTAAGCAAGCATCCATTTGACCACCACAAGCATCAGATTTCTCATAACCATACCGTGACTATAGATACAACCAGTCGTAGAGTGACAGGATACATAACGGCCAAGGAAGTCGCCGAGTCAGCCATTTATCCACTAGAAATCCCAATCCAGATTCTCGTTGCAGAACCAGAACGAGATCTTCAACAGATGTACAGTATTTGGCTACGTTCAATGGGCTTCAAAAACATAGCAATTACAGATAGTGGCAAGAAATGTCTAGATGAGCTTCTCAAAATCACAGACACAAGCAAGAACAAAACCCACGGGTCTGACATGATTATTATTTTAGATACACACCTTAAGGACATTCCCTGCATTCAGGTTGCTAGAGAGATTGTTAATAAAAGACCAGACCAGCGAATTATCTTTACAACTACTTTGCCTCCGGATAGTGTTAGACAAGACCTTTACTCAATCGGGATCAAGAATAATAATGAGATACTGTTGAAGCCATTTAGATTTTCTAAGCTATTATCGTTGATAGGTATGAGTATTAGTAATCAACAAGATCGAGGGTGCTAGGTCGTCTGATAATAAAAAAAAGATGTTCAAAACGTTACATCGTGTGCTGACTAAACAATTTAGCTAATCTTGATTCCTTAAAAGAGTGACCGCAATGCACACCTATTGTAATAGACCTATCTGAACCCACATAATAGAGATACATCTAAGCCGCCCTTAAGAGTAATTGGAATCCAATACTTTTTAAAAAAATGTCATTTATGGAATATTAGAGTCTTGGAAAAAGATAAATCTGTTCCGGTTTACGCCAAAGGCAATTCGAAGACTTTGAAATACTTGAGTAGACAGAAAAGGACAGGTATAACATGTCCTCAACTGATATTGCGATTATTACCGGATACACAGGTGAGGTCGGATAGCTTGATGCTTTGTGAGTGGTAATATGATATTGGCAATAACACGATTCCTAGGTGAAGACTTGAATATAATACGTCTAACATTAGAAAGCGATGGAAATTGATGTGTGTTTTGATTTACTTTTTTTCGTTAGATTGCTCTCTCGGAGTTGATAGCTTAATGTTAAAATAGCTGATTTTTGTCATAACAAAACTATGACACAATTGATGCTTAGATGTAGGAATTGTGGCTCCGAATTTCGCTCGCTGATACAGATGGACGAAGAATCCTTTCATTCGGCCATCCTCAGCAATGACTCTGAACCGTGTCCTAACTGTAAACAAACATTTGCCCACAATAAGCTTGATTATTTCTTCAAATAACCACATTTGTCCAGCAACTCTCCTTCCAGTCTGCTAGCCAATTGTCCTCCTTCCTTGGCCTTTTTTGTTTACTTAACCAACTCATCAGTCCAATCCCTATGAATGTGGAAATCCAAGATCTTTTTTGCGGAGTCTCCTGGAGCGCAGGTGCATGAAAACCCTGTATACAACGACTCAGATCTGTTGTGGTTGGCTAATATCCATTGCTATCAGATCGTTAAAAGGCACGTTTCGTTTTAAAGGAAGTGCTAGGTGAATATGTATAATATATCGCGTGACTGGTTGTAACTCAGATGCAGAACAAACTTGCACACACAAGTGAGCACGCATTTATAGGCTCACTTCAGAAGCTGATGGGTAAAACACTTAATGTCCGGAAAGTGGAGCATAGGGATTACGATAATCTAGTGCTTATTACTGCTAAAGACATTGAAGTGGATAGTGTGATAGAGGCAGAAAGGGAAGTTAATTCGTTAATTAGTCAAGGGAGAAGAGTTATTATCCACTCTTTCGGATCACTGGCTGAAGCAAAAAGTCATCTACCGAACCTTAGAGCAAATGAAGACCGAATTGGAAGGAATAATCAGGTTAGAGTTGTTGAGATCGAAGGTCATGACTTGGCTGCATGTGTAATGGATCATGCTGCTAATCTCAAAGAATGCGGTTTCTTCCTAATTACACGGATGAATAGGATAGGTTCCGACTATGAAATAGATTTTGTGGTTTCCGATGCTGCCAATAACCACGCTATAGATCTTTCCTACAAGCTATTGAAGATTTGTACAGAGACAGGAGCAAATTACAATACAGTCGAGGAGACAGTCAAAAAATTGAAGCAAACCAACATTTTACATCTCGAGAAGTTAAGGAAACTAACAGAAGAAGTTCTTAATAATATCGAACCGGAGCCGACACGTAACGCAGGGCCTTGCATCATTAGCGGCACATTTACGGGATTATTAGATGAACAAGTTAGGGAATTTGCAAGCAGAAAGATTAGTGAATCTAATTTAGTTGTCGTTCTGGCTAATCTAAACTCGGAACTAGATTCAATGGCAAACGTAGTATTTGCTAGGAGTGATTCACTCTTTAATATAGATTGTAATAGAATGTTCAAAGAAATAGCGTCCGAATGTGGGAGAGGAGGAGGCAAATCGAACTTTGTCACTGGTGTGATCAGAAGAGAGAATGTGGGAGAATTCATCAGCACTATTGTTATGATGGTTGCAACCAAGTGATAATTCATGCTGTTTATAATCTGGAGTTAACACCAAGTTACTATTCTAACATTCGTGTTCAGGAGATATTACCTACCCCAGGGTTCTGAATTGACATGGAAAACAAAAGAACCATGAATCGATCAAATGTAACAGAAAGAAAGGAAGAGATTGGAAGTCAGATTTGGCTCGTCGTCTACCGGATACCGAAAAAGAACCATGACGCGATGGTGCTTAATTGGAAGCAAGTTAATGACCTGTTTAGAAAGCTTGTTCTACTGTTACTTTTTCAATAACATGCTAGCTTTTTATATTGGCTTTCTCCAAACTATAAGCTATCAATTTTACCAGCCAAAGTATTGCGGCAATTACATATTGCGTCCGCTCTGAATACCTTCTCTTCCTTTCTTCTTCTTTCAGATAAAAACGGTATTGCTTTGCTGCAATCGTGCCTACATAATCGGACAAACTATTCAATATGGGCCTGATTGGCTATAAGAACATAGTTGTGAATTGTATTTTTGAATTAGTGAATTATTATACTGAAAGCATCTAATAACTATAATCTGGGTGTTAAGGTCTTGACGTCCAAGCGTATCACGCAACTAAGACAGATTCTTCTTGTTGCCGCCTACTCTCCCAATCTCTCGGTCATCTAATCAAATAAAGGAATACAATAAATTATTTTCTCTTAATTTTTGCTTTTGTCTTTGCCTTATTGGTTCCTTTTTTAGCTGGTTTCTTACTTGCTGCTTTTATCCTAGGCAGTGGTTTAGCAGTACTTCCACCACCACCAATTTTAAACATTTTTGTACCACACACTGTACAAGTTCCCGAAATGGCTTGTCTTCCATTCTTCATTGTCACCTGCTTCTCATCTTTCATATCTCTTTTGGATTTACATTTTACACAATACGCCTGTGTTGTTACCAATATGAAGTAATTCTCAGGCTTGAATATAAGAATAGCTATTTTGCTTCAATTCACAGTGTTTTGCAATCATAATTCTGTCTTGATCCCGGCTACATCTATAGCAGTCCTGAGTGAGGTGATTAATTTTTCAAACTCAGCGAAAAAAAATCTCTGAATTGGTCGTTAGTGGTACTAGGTGTTATTACTGTGATTGTTATGTATATTGGCTTGCGTTAGATAACCAACTGTTGGATATTTTTTAGATTATTCAAACTCAGGAGCTG